>NZ_JBHYGR010000094.1:11002-14945 GCF_042738155.1 Kitasatospora sp. NPDC059088
GGCCCCCCCCCCCCCCACCCCCCCACCCCCCCCAGCGGGGGGGCGGGGGGGGGGCCCCCGCCCCCCCCGGCCCCCCCCCCCCCGTTCGGCTCTCGGGGCGCAGGCCCCCGCTGCTGTGCGCCCGTCGGCGACCAGCCGCTGCTCCGTGCCGCGCCAGCCCCAACAGGGTGACGCGACGGTGCCCGGATGGCCGGTCGGCCCCACGTCATCGGGCGGCCTGCTCCGACCGGCCCCGGGGGGAGTCCCCGGGGGGACGGGCCAGCCGCCCGCCCGAAGGGGGCGTCAGGACCGCAGCTCGGCCCCGGCCTCCTCGGCGTAGCCGACCTCGTAGACCACCGGGTGGCCCTGGTCTCCCGCGGCCAACGGGTGCCCCTTCGGCCAGGACACGGTCACCACGGCGTCAGCCACGGCGTCGTCGATCAGGCGCAGCACCTGGTCCCGCGCAGAGTCGCTCAGGCCCTGCTGCTCCTCGTCGGCTTCGGTGGCCTCCACCTTGGCGCCGTACTCGTCGATGGTGTTCTGGTGGGCGGAGGCGATGATGCCGGCGCAGGCGGCCGTGAGGTAGCCGGCGGACACGGGCAGGTTCTCGGGGAGGGCGGTCAGTCGCATCGGTTGACTCCTTCGGGGTGGGGCCGCCCGCGGGGTGCGGGCGGCGTCGGACGTCGGCGGGGTGCGGGTCGGCGAGGCCGCCGAGCAGGGGCCGGCGGTGCGGCAGTGCTCGCACCATCGGTCATGGCGGTGTTCGCTGGTCGGGTTGCTGTGCGGCTGCGGGTCCGGCGCGCGCCGGGTCTGCGGTGGTCGCGGTCGACCCCCGCGGTGGATGCTAGGGGCCGGCCGCGCGCGGCCGTGTCAGGCGATGCGCTCGACGTGGGCGAAGATGACTCGTTCCTCGGAGTGCTGGTCGAAGCCGCGCTCGCCGCTGTGATGGGTGAACCGGTAGGTCCCCGGCGGCACCTCGACCACCGCCACCCGCTGCCTGGCGGGGTCGCCGCCCCGGCTCCGCCAGTGGTCGTGGTCGGCGATCGAGTACGCCCACACGTCGGTGCAGACGGTTGTCAGGCAGACCTCGCCCGGCAGGTCCACGGCATCGCCGTCCTCGTCGAGGGCGGAACCGGCGATGATGTACCGGTCCGGCCCGGTGCGGTACAGGCCCGGACAGCTGTTGCCCACCGGCCCGTAGGCGCAGCCGATGGCGGCCAGGGCCTCGATCGCCTGCGCCTTGCCGAGGGCGGAGTAGTAGCTGGCCCGCACCTGCGAGTCCACGTCGAAGTCGTAGACCGGGCTCAGGTTGTCGCGGACGACCATCTTCCCGGACGGCACTTCCAGGGTGATCACGGTCGTGATGCCGTCCGCGTACCGGCAGGGCTCCTCGGTCTGGACGGAGCCGTCCCGGACGGTGAGCTCCACCTTCTCGTCGCAGTAGAGGCAGTAGGGCGTGCCGCCCAGCACGATGAGCGGCTCCTCGTCGTCGACCAGGTAGACGTCCAGCTTGTCCTTCCGGATGAACAGGTGGCCGTTGCTGTCGAGCGGCAGGGTGGTGAGGGGCATGGGGGCTACTCCTGGTTGATCTGGGCGGGTTGAGGGGGCGGACCAGCCAGGACCGCCCCCGATGTGGAAAACTATACCACATAAAACATGCGGCGGGTGCTCGCGTTCGGCACCGGTGCCGGGGCATGGTTCCGATCGCCGGGTGCGGTTGATCAGGGGTTGGCGGGGCAGCAGGCGGCCCAGTGCCACATCAGGCAGGGGGCCCCGGCGCCGTGATCCGGGCAGGTGGGCTCAATGCGGTCCCAGCCGACTCCACCGCACGGGTGGGTGTGGCAGGTGCAGGTCTTGTACGTGGGGGTGCCGTGTTTGACGCCGCGGGAGGCCTCGCGGATGGCGTCGATGACGGCCTGTTCGCCAGCGTCGGCCCGCAGGCCGAGCGAGATGGGCAGGAGTGCGGCGCCGACCTGTGCGGGGTCGGCCAGAGCATCCAGTGGGAGGCCGGCCGGCTGCTCGGTGCTCCCGTCCTCGCGGAGGCTGGCCCACTGCCAGCCGTTCTCGGTCGACCAGGCGGCGAGCAGGCCGTCGGGGTGCTGCTCGGCGCTGACGAGCGGGTGATCGGCTCGCCAGGTGAGGACGGCGGAGGGGATGGTGTTCCCCGCCGTGTCGTACTCGTCGTACTCGCGGATCTCCAGGTGGCGGGGTCGCAGGCCGGCGGCGGCGAGGTGGGTCTCGACGCTGTCGATGTACGTCGTCGCCTGGTCCTGAGTGAAGTCGGTCATGGCGTCCTCATTGCTGTTGCGCGGGCTTGGGCTGAGCGGCTCCTCGGGCGCCGCCGCGAAGGTGCGCGTCCCGGGCCGCGATCGGGTGGAGCGGTGGCCGGCGCCTGCCCGGCCGCGGGAGCGGTGGCGGGCAGGCGGCTGGGCGGGCCCGGCCGCGGAGGGCCGGGCGATGGTGTCAGGACGCCAGGGCGGCGATCTGGGCGGCGGAGTGGTCGCAGGCGCGGCACTCGGTGCGCGGCTGGCCGCTGGTCAGGCAATGGGTCATGGCCCATTCGACGGAGGTGCGTGCGGTGCCGATGTGCCCCGCGATGATGCTGTCGGGGCGGACGGTTGCGACCTCTTCCATTTCGGCCAGCAACCGGATCTTGCCGACCAGGTTCCCGGCGTCCTCGCAGGCCTTCTGGGCCCTGGTGAACCCCAGGCGGGTGAGGCGGCCGGTCGGAGCGGCGTGCTCGTCGGCGGCGATGAAGGCGGCGTTCGCCGTGGCGAGCAGTTCGGTGGTGGTCTTCACGGTGGCGGGCATTGGTTTCCTTCTCCTGGGGGCGCGTTGGCCAGGCCGGCCGCCAAGCCAGCCCGACGTGAACAACAATACCACATGAAACGCTACACGTCTGCTCGTGTCGGCCGAGGAAGCGCCGTCCCGGCCAACCGGACACGATGCGGTGGGGCCCGATAGTTCTCGCGAACCGGTGGTTCCCGTGGTGGGAGAGCACGGTTGCCCCGGCCGCCGTCAGCGCTTCGGCCAGCCACCTTGCGCCGCCCTCCCCCGGCCGTCGCGGCCGCGCACCCATCCCGACCAGCCGCTGCTCCGCCGCCTGGTGGCCCACCTCGTTGTTCCGGATCTTGGAAGCGACCCGGTCGGACAGCACCGTGGCGTCCGGCAGCACCGTCAGCCGGCGTGGCCGCGTCCGGCCGAGATAGGCGAACCCCTGGACGGCGTAGACATGGCCGACATGACCAGGGGAGATCAACTCGCTGCCCAGCGGGGTGATCCTGGTCCGCGGCTGCGGGTCGGAGTGGGCGACCACCCCGCGCACCCCCCGGCCGGCGGCCAGCGCGAACGCCCTGGCGCAGAACCACGACTCGGCGTTCGACTCCGCGCCGTCCAGGAGCACCAGCCGGTTGAGCTCCAGACTCTGCCGGTAGGGGGCCAACTCGGGGAACACCCGGGTCAGCACCTCCACCTTCATCGGCACCCCCAGCGTCAGCACGCCGTACAACCGGCCGCCCGGCGGCTCGCCCGGTCCCGGCTCCTCGCCGACGCGTTGCAGCCCGAACGCCATGCTGACCACCGGCCAGGACCCGCTGTAGTGGTGCGCCTCGACGAACCGCCGTGCCGGGCCCTCCGCCAGCGCCACGCACCGGTACGCCTCCGGGTCGAACCCGCCCGCGCTGGTCCTGAGCCAGGACGGGCGGCGGGCCGTCCAGCGCTGGCACCAGCCGCTCTCTCCTGGGAGGTCCAGGGTCAGCTGCTCGGCGGTGGGGCCCAGAGCGGACCGAAGGGTCGAGGGCATGACGGGATCACTCTCCTTGGTCGGGTGGGTCGGGCGCGGCCCGCGCGCCCGTGGAAGGGGGCGCCCCCCCCCCCCCCGGGGGGGGGGGGGGGCCCGGGGCGCCCAACACGGCCCCCAGAGCCCCGGGCGCCGCAAAAATTAGGGGGGTGGCTCGGCCCGGGC
>NZ_JBHYGR010000094.1:14955-16615 GCF_042738155.1 Kitasatospora sp. NPDC059088
TGGCGGGGTGTGGGGGGCACCCCGCGGTGGGGGGGGGGGGGGGGGGGGGGCCCCGGGCGGCGGGGGGGGGGGGCGCCCCCCCCGGGGGGGGGGGGGGGGGGCCCCCGGGTCAGCCGAACAGGGCCAGCTGACCGTCGGGCTCGGCAAGATTGCGGCGGATCGCTGCGCCGGGCCGCATCCGGCGGTACCAGGCGCGGCGGCGCTTGGCCCGGCGGCCGCGCGCGACGGGGCCGGCCAGCACCCGGACGTCCGCGATCGACAACCCGTGCTTGAAGGTGTGACCGGTGCTCTCCTCGGCCCCGGCGTAGTCCTCGGCCAGCTGCGGACCGAGCTGCGCCGAGCGGACCAGGTCGTCCTTGGTGGCCAGGACGCACAGGCGGCAGCTCAGGCGGTCCATCCCCAGGTCGTACGCCCAGTGGTATTCCAGCTGGTGGTCGCGGATCGTCTCCCAGACCTGCCGGTCGGTCATCTCGATGATCGGGTGCCACCGGATGACCGTGCGCCGGGAGTTGCTGGCGGCGCGGTCGATGACGAACTCGGGCTTGCCCGCGCGGCCCTTCGATTCCGCCCCGCGCAGGCCCAGGGCGTAGTACACGACCACGTGCTCGCCCGGCCGCTCCGCGCGCCGCCAGGTGACGAAGCGCGTGACCTGCTTCTTCCCGGGGCCCTCCTTCTGGTCGGAGGTGCACCAGCGCGCGTTCGCGCTGGGCCACATCTGCCGCTCCCGGGTGAACTGCTGGAACAGCCCGCCCTGCTCGCGCTGGGTCACGATGACGGGCACCCCGTAGCGCGCGGACTGGCGGTGTACCAGGTCCAGCGTGCCGGGCCACTCCACCGGCTCACCGCTGTCGGTGCGCCCGAGGTCGTTGTGGATCACGACCACCTTGTCGAGCGCGCCAGCGGCCTCGGCGGCCGTGCACACCAGGTGCTGCATGACCAGGCTGTCCTTGCCGCCAGAGCTGAACACCATGATCTGGTCGGCCTTGGCGAAGGGGCTGTGCCGCTTCGGGCTCGGATCGATGGTCAGCCAGCCGATCGGCAGCCGCGGCGGGTCGACGCGGTGGGCGGCCTCCGACAGGGCGGCCACCTGGTCCTGCGGGTGGGCGAACACCGACCACGCCTGGATGCGGCGGCGCCAGACGTCCGGGCCGGCGCCGGGCTGCTCCCAGAGCACGGCGGCCAGCTGGCGGACGGCGTCGGGGTTGTCGCCGAGCAGCAGCAGTGGGTCCAGCCGGCGTTCGGTGAACTCCTCGGCCTGGTCGTGCTCGTCGGCGGTGGCCCAGGTATGCCAGGCGTCCGCCCGGCGCCGCCACAGCCCCGGGTAGCCGTGGCGGGGGTCGGCGCCGATGTGCTCGGAGAGCAGGTGGACGGCGACGGCGGGCATATCGGCCGGCCAGTCCGCGTCCTGCACGCGGGTGGCGATGGACCGGGCGGCGAAGCGCAGGGCGCGACCGGTGCGCAGCGGGGTGGGCACGGCTCTCCTCGATGGGTTCGGCGGGAGGGCCCGCCAGGGGAAGTCGGCACCTGGGCGGGCGGAAGGGGGCGGGGGGCCGCGCGGGGGGGGGGGGGGGGCGGCGGGGGGCGGGGCGGGGGGCGGGGGGGGGGTGTGGGGGGGGGGGGGGGGGAGGGGGGCGCACGCCCCCCCGCGGCGCCCCGGGGC
>NZ_JBHYGR010000094.1:16625-25535 GCF_042738155.1 Kitasatospora sp. NPDC059088
GGGGGGGCGCTCGGCTCCCCTCGGGGGGGGGGGGGGGCGGGCCCCGCGGGGGCTGTCGGCGAGGGGGGGGGGGGGCGGGGGGCGCCCCCCCGCGTGGGGGGGGGGGGCCGGACGCCGGTCAGAGCAGCGGCAGCAGGGTCTGGTTGTAGGAGGCGAGCAGGATCATCGCCTCCAGCCCGCCCAGGGCACCGGCGGCCACGTCGACGCGGGCCTGGTGCCCCGGCCGGTTCAGGTCGATGCGCACCATCGCCTCCGGCAGCCAGGCCGTGGTGAATCGGCAGGTGAACCGCTCCCCGGCACCGTCGGGGAAGGGGAAGGTGCCGAGCGGGCTGTCGTCGGCCAGCAGCCCGGGGACAGCGCGAGAGAGCCACTGGGCGGCCTCGCCCCTGGGGGCCGGAGCCTCGGGACGCGCCTCGATCGGGATCAGGTCGGTTGAGGCGAGGTCCGTCAGCACCTTCACGGCGGTGGGCAGGCTCAGGTTGTTCAGCTCGACCCGGTGGGAGCGCCGACCGCCGGGGAACTCAAGCCACTGGCCCGTGGTCTGCGTCGTGTCGTCGCCGAACCGGGTGGCGTGCCACAGCGGCTGACCCGGCCCGTTGTGGCTGCTGGTACGGGCCGCGAGCGGCAGCAGGCGCGCGGTCAGCCGCTCGTGCTGCTCGTTCGCGGCGGTGGTCTTCTCGATCTCTTCGGTGGTGACCTCGGTGGTCAGCAGCATGGCGCGCTCCTTGGGGGTGGCGGGTTGAGACGGTCGGGCCGCCCGGCCCTTCCGACATGAAAAACAATACCACATTAAACGTGCTCATGTCGAGATGGCGCACCTCCGGAGCGTCGTCCCCGCGCAGGCGCTGGGCGGGTGTCCCGCCGGCGCCGACCGGGCGGCAGGCGCGAAGCCTCGGCCCGGTCGGCGGTCGGTTCAGCTGGCGGGGTTGAACAGCTCGACGGAGCGCGACAGCGACCACTGGCCGCCGCCGCCCGAGAGGCACGCGATGTCGGGAGAGGATGCGTACAGGTTGTAGGACCCGGAGGGGATGCCGGCGGGGAAGGCGTCGGCGAGCCACTGGCGCCCGTACTCCTCCGTCCACGCGGTCCACACCAGGTAGTCCTGCGGGTTCGGCGCGCCGGTGACGACGGTCTCGTGGCTGGTCATCAGCCGGGTCTCGGTCCAGGGCTCCCCGAACGGCGCGGGCAGGTAGATCGAGAAGTGGACGCGGCGCGGGCCGTTCAGGAACTCCCGCAGCATCCGGGCGTTGTCGTCGTCCGCCGGGAGCGCCCCGCGGGTGACGGTGCGGATGATCCCGTCCGCCTTGTCGGGTACGGCGCTGTAGAGGGTGCCGTGCCCGTAGCCGGGGCCGACGGGCTTGCCGATGCGGTAGCCGTGGACGCTGGTCGCGGTCTTGTCGATGGTGGGCCGCTCGTGGTCTCCCACCATCGGGGGGTAGTCCCTGGTGAGCGGGTACTTGGTGCGGTCGAGCGTGCTCATGCTGTTCTCCTGGCGGGGTCGTAATGGTGGTCGTGGCCACGGTCCGGCCGTCCGGACGGGCTCCCAGGCGCGGGTGCGGATCGGCCTCCCTGTCCGGTTCGAAGGCGACCGAAGGGCGCTGGGTCCCCGCCCCTCCGCGGGCGGCGTCGGTGAACCGGAGCCCGGGTGGGGTCGGCGCGAGGGGGCACCCCGACTTGCCGATGTAAAAAACATTACCACATGAAACCTGCAAATGCGATGCGTGCCCCCAGGTCGTCCGCCCCAGCGGGGCACCAGGGCGGCGCCAGCCGGGCCGGCGCTGCGCGCCCCGGCCCGGCCAGCACTCACACGGGTTGTGCACCGCCCGCGCTCGCGGCCTCGCTCTCGACGACGTCCAGCACCTGCGGCAGGTCCGCCGTCAGGCCCTCCAGCCCTCGCGCCGACTGGTTCTCGGCGGTCAGGATCCGGTGGTGGCCCACCGCCTCTCCCTCTGCGTTCAGCCGGTAGCGCCACACCTCCGTGCCCCAGTAGTGCTTCGGCTGGTACTCGCCCCCGCCATCCGGGTCGATGATCACCAGCTCCGAGCCGTCCGCGAGCGCCACCCGCACACCGTCCCCGCTCGGGCACGGCCCCGACGGGATGCCCCGAGCGGTGAGGGCCTCCCGGATCCGGGCGCCGACGGTCGTGGTGCGCCGATGCCGGCTGACCGCCACCAGCGCCCCCACGGCGGCCACGCACCGGGCGGTGTCCTTCCATGGGCCATTACTCCGCGACCCGTCATAGACCACGGCGTCCGGTACGCCGCGTTCGTCCCTGCTGTAGCGGCTGAGCACCGCCACCCACCCGGCGTGGTCGCTCACCGAATGCCCCAGCGTGCGGGCCTTGCCCGTGATCCGAATCTGACCACCCGTCACGCCGACCGTGATCGTCGGCACGTGATCGATGTGGCACAGATCCGGGTGGTATTCCGCCTCCTGCAAGGCGCGGTACAGGTGGTAACCGGCCCCGGGCGGACCGCCGAGCATCCACGCGCTGTACCGGTCGCGTCCCTCGGCAGCAGCATCGACCGGCACCAGCTCGGCGCCGAGCGTCGCCAGCAGCGACGCCACCCGCTGCGCGCTGCGCCCCGGGGTCGTCGTCCAGGAGCTCGCGAACACGACTTCGCCGCCCTCGGCCTGGACCAGCTGCCACAGCAGCAGGCCCTGGTCCAGCGCCAGGTAGAGGGTGTGGTGCTGGTGGTTGACGGTGATCTGGACCTCGGCGGCCGCCTGGCCACCGAGGTCGATGGCGGCGGCGGGGATCCGGCGCTCGGTCAGGTGGTCGGCGAGCCACTTGGCGCGCTGGCCGTCGGGTAGGGATGCAATGGGCATGACGGTGCTCCTGTTCGTTGGGGGGTGCGGGATCGTGGGGGTCTGGCCGGGGCGGCGGCGGGCACCGCCCCGGTAGGCGGACGGGCGGTCAGGACCGGCGGGCCAGAAGGACGTTCACCTGGTCCGTGTCGGCGAACTCGTATCCGAGCGGGGCCAGGGTGAGGCGGGCGGTCTCCAGGGCGGGCGTCCAGGGGCCGGTGACGACGGTGACCACCACCCATTCCGGCCGCCCGCACGGCCTGCCGTCCTCGGTCAGGACGGTCGTGACGTCCGTGGGGTGGTTCTCGTCGGCGGGCGCCAGCCCGACGGCCTTCAAGTGGTCGGACACCCT
Organism: Kitasatospora sp. NPDC059088; assembly: GCF_042738155.1. Classification (NCBI taxonomy): domain Bacteria; kingdom Bacillati; phylum Actinomycetota; class Actinomycetes; order Kitasatosporales; family Streptomycetaceae; genus Kitasatospora; species Kitasatospora sp. NPDC059088. The sequence continues at coordinate 19,786 of NZ_JBHYGR010000094.1, forward strand.
GAGTGCGCAGTTGCGGCGCATGCTGCTTCGGCCTTCCTCGCGGGGTGAGCCGGGAGGGCCGCCAAGCCCTCCCGACGCGATCATCGATGCCACATGAAACGTGCCGCCGGGCGTGTGGCGATTCCCGGGGCGACGGTCACCCCTACGCGAGGCCCTCGTCCGTCGGCGGGTTGTAGATCGCGATGCGGAAGGTGTAGCCCGTGCCCGCGTGCCGGATCGCCTGGCCGACCCCGGCGCGGCGCATCCGGGTCACGAGCCGCATCGCATCGTGGTAGCCGACGCCCTTGTGGGTCAGGACCCAGCTGGCGGCCATCGCGGCGGCGTACGGGGTCCTGAACGGCTTCTGGCTCTTCGTGACGCCTGTGGGGCGAGTGCGAAGGAGCTGGTACAGCATGGGCTCTCCGGTCTGCTCGAAGCGGATTGAACGAGGCGGCCACCCGGCCCGTTCCGACATCACAAACTATACCACATAAAACCTGCCGAGTGGGGTGGTCTCCGCACCGGGAATCCCGGCCCCCTCAGGGGGGCTGCGGAAGGGGCGCCGGGTGGCGGCCCACTGTTCGAGCCGCGCTATTCTGGACTTCCGCTCCTTTTTCAAGTGGTAGATGAATCGAACAGGCTCTTCTGCGGTTGATGGGTGCGGGTTGAGCGGGCGGGTAGTCGTGCACCTCGTCCAGACTCCCCCTCGGGGGACCGTCCTTCGGGACGGGCGGCTGCCCGCTCGTACCCCTATTCAGATCCTGGCGTCTGCGTGAACTCGACCGCTCACCAGGACTGTTGGGCTCCGGCGATCACCTCCAACCAGACGCGCTCCCGGCCGGCGGGCGGCTCCCTACCGGCCCGCGGGGGATGATCCGCACCGGGAGCGGGAGCCCGTAGTGGCGGGCCAGCGCGGTGACCGCCTCCGCGCCGCCCTCCACTCGGTCCGGGGCGACCGGCCTCCCGCGGTCGTCCAGCACCTTGTAACTGCCCAGCGGGTAGTGCGAGACGTAGCGCAGGATGCCTCGTGCCCCCTTGTGGTCGGGGAACTCCACCGAGCTGGTGAACGCGTTCGGCGGCCCGACGCGGCGGATGACGGCCTCGGTGCGCGGCTGAGCGCCACCGCCTGCGGGGGCGGGCCGCTCGCCGGCGGCCGGATTGGCGGGCACGGCGGCGGAGTGCGCGGCCAGAGTCGGGCCGGTGACGTGCTCGGCGCCGGGGACAACGAGGGGCTGCATGGTGTCGGTCCTCCAGGGACTTCGGTGGGGACAGCGCCCGGGCGCAGCTCGGTGCTGCGCCCGGGGGACGGGGTGTCAGGGGCGGGTGTCGCAGGCCGGGGTCAGGCGGCCTCCGCCGGCCTCGAACCGCTCGGCGTAGCGGGTAGCGAGGATGTGTGCCGCGCGGGCGCAGCTCGCGTAGAAGGAGCGGTGCTCGTCGAACTCGGCGGCGACCGTGGCGGCCCGGATCGCCTCGGCGGCCTCGGCGACCTCCCGCATGTCTGCGGCCGGTGCGGCGCTGGTACCGTCCTCGACCCCGGCCAGCACCTCCAGGGCCCGGGTCGCGCGGTCGGGGAGAGCCGGGCGGCGGGAGAGGCTCGCCAGTTCGTCGCCGATCTCGCCCCCCATGAGCCGCCGGGCCTCGGCCTCCTGCGGATCGCGGTGGCGGAAGGGGAGCGGCGGGAAGGCGGCCGCCGTCTCGGCGGCGGGCCGCACGAACCGCGGCACCTTCCTGACGGCCATGCTCGTCCCCGGGCCGGCATCGTCCAGCTCGGCCAGGTAGAGCCGCTCCCCGTAGGGCTCCGGCTCCACCACCCGGCGGAGCACACGCAGCGGCCTGCCCCACGACGCCCCGTACCGGTATTCGTTGGCCAGGCGGACGACGTCGCCCACCTCCGGCTGCTCCCCCTCGCCAGCCAGGGTCCAGCCCTCGGGGGCTGCGGTGCGCTCCTCGGCCTCGCGGGCCGCCTTGGTGCGCTGGTCGATCACCTGCACCACCCGGTCCACGGCCTCCCACCGGGTGGTCTCGCTCCCCGCGAGCGCGGCACCGTCGAGCTCGACCACCCAACTCCGCACGACCTTGCGGACGGTGGCGCGCGGGGCGCCGTCGACGGCCAACGGGTACCGGCCCTCGTCGTCGCGCTTGCCGATCACGGTGCGGGCAAGGCGGGCCCGGCGCTGCTCCTCCTCGGCTACCCGGCTCCGGGCCTTGGCGGCTTCGTGCTTCCGGCGGGTGACCTCCTGAGTCAGGGCGCCGCGCCGGCTACCGATGCTGGAGAGGGTGGGCATCCGCTCCTCGCGCGGGAGGCCGGGGAGCTGCTGGTCCTGGTAGGCGTTCAGGGCGTCGGCCTCGGCGGTGAGCTCCTGGTCGGTCATCCGGGCCGGACTGGCGGTCCCGATCGGTGCGGGCGCGGTGGTGGTGGGTGTTGCGGACATGGGTGGTCGACTCCTGTCGGATGAGGGTGTGCGGTGGCGCGGCGGGGCCTGGCGGCGGGGCGCGGGGGCCGGAGGTTGCTCCGGCCCCCGACGGAGGGTCAGGCGGCCGGGCGGAAGCCGATCGGGACGGGGGTGATCGACTCGCGGCGCACGCAGTAGAGCTTCTTCTCGTCGGCGACCTTGGTCAGCCGGTAGCGGGGCTCGTCCTCGCCGAACCGGGAGCAGCGCGGGCAGTCGGAGCAGAGCTGCGCCCGGTACAGGCCGTGCTTGGCGGCCTGGCTGCCGTGGTAGTCGACGAGCGCCCCCGGCTTCACCGGGCCCGGCTCCTCGATCTTCTCGGCCTCGGGCTCGGCGGCCTCGGCGTCGCCCGGGCAGGGCTGCTGCTCCTGGGGCTCCGGGCGCACAGTGGGCCCCAGGTTGACCCAGCCCGCCGCCCAGCTCGGGGTGTCGTACGCGGCGCTGACCCAGTTGTTGCCGGGGTCGGCGGGGGTGTCGAAGCCGAACGCCACGGGGTCGCCGGTGACCGGGTCGGGGGCGACGTACAGGCACCGGAAGATCAGCACCTGGGCGGCGGACTGCCCCGGCTGGCCGATGACGTAGGTGGTGCCCGGGACGAAGAACGAAGGCGCGGACGGCAGCTTCACGGTGGCTCCTTGGTCGGGAAGAGCGGGTTGAATCGGGCGGACCGCCAGGCCCTCCGACAAGAAAAACTATACCACACTGAACCTGCAATCGGGGGCGAGTGAGGCCCTGGGGGTGTGACCTCAAGTTCGCCCCCGGCGGGCGATGGCAGTATTTCCGGGCCTGATGACTGATGGGCCAGAAGTGGTCTAGGCCAAATCCCGGGACATGATTGTCATGCGCGCGTCGCAAGTGATGACCCCGCGTCACCGGTTGCGCCGCCCCGGGGGCCAGGGTGCGGAATTGACGCTCCGGAATTCGGCAATTCCGGGCTGAATTCCCCTCGGAATTACGGTGCCGTGCCCGTGTCCGGCCGGGCGGACCGGTGCCCGAAGTAGCTGGCGGGCAGGACGGTCAGCAGGGGCCTGCTGCCCGGTGCGGCATCCTCCGGGGCGTCCCACTCGTCGCTGCCCGGGGCGGCGAGCGTCACCAAGTCGACTCCGCCGAAACGGAATTGGGGTCCGACGAACCGGGACGGCCAGACCGTCCACGCGCACCACGACTCGTCGGCCGCCTTGTGGGCATAGGCCAGGATGCTGCCCGTCAGATCGTCGGCGGTCACCGGAAGGGCATCGGCCGCCCGCCAGTGCTGCGCCTGCCGGGTGCCGTCCGCCGTCCGGATCGGGCTGGTGCGAACCGCGGAGCGGACGTCGGCGAGGGTGAGCGGGTGGTGGTACGTCCCGGCCGGCGCCCTGCCTTCCGACAGCCAGCGCTGGAAGGCGAACGAACCGCCCCGCCACCTCCATTCGAGGTGGAACCGGCCGCTACCGCGGGCGGTGTCGCCGGAGAGTGTCATCACGAAGCCGTCGCCGTCGTTGTCGGGGCTGGCCGGTGCCCATGCGACCGACGCCGACCAGCCGTGCTTGCGGGCGTAGGCGGCGACCTCGGCGATGTGCTTCGGGGCGGCGGGCGCGGCGGGGATGGTGATGGCGAGCAAGGGGGCTCCTAGGTGGTGTGAACCGTGTGTCGGGAGGGGGGTGGGGTGCCATCCCGTCCCCCTTCCGACATGAAGAACTATACCACATGAAACCTGCAATGGTGGTGTCCGCTCCCTTCCCTCGGGGGTGCGCTCCCGCCTATGCGCGAACGGCGGGCAGTACGGTGAGCATCGGCTCGCTCCCCGGGACGGCGTCCCTGGGCCACCACCCCGGCCGCGCCCAGCCTGCTGAGGCGGACGTGACCAGGCAGTCGAGGCCGAGGAACGCGCCGCCGGTGAACCGGGACGGCCACACCGATTGGGAGATCCCCGTCCTGTCCGCGATGCGCCGGACCTCGGCCAGCACTGCGGGCGTCAGCTCCTCCACGGTCGGTGGCAGGACGCCCTCGGTGGTCCAGTCGCGCGGCCAGTCGACCGGCTCTCCCCCCACCGGGTAGACGGGGTTGTTGCGCACCGCGCTCTCGACGTCGGCTCGCTCGACCGGGGACCGCTGGTACTCCTGGCCGGGGTACCGGCCCCGGGAGTAGTGCGGCTGGTAGAGGTAGCCGCGGCCGTTGCGGTTGAGCCAAACCAGCCGGAAGCCGGCGGCCCCGCGCAGCGGCTCCGCCGTGAGGGTCACGATGAACTGGGGGCCGGTGTTCGTGGGCCCGGCCGGCTCCCACGCCACGGTGCACTCCCAGCCGTAGCGGCGGGCCTGGGCGGCCGTCTCGGCCACCTTCTTCGGCGTCCTGGGCTGAACGGTGGTGGGCATGTCTGGTCTCCGTCTCGGGGAGTGCTGTGTGGAAGGGGAGCGGGCCGGGCGCCGCGCGGCGCCCCGGCGCCTGGGGTTCGGTCGGGGGGGGGGGGGGGCCGGGGGGGGGGCCGGCGGGGACGCCGCGGGGCGCGGGACCCAGCCGCCGGCCGGCGGGGGGGGGGGGGGGGGGGGGGGGGGGGGCCGGGGGGGGGGGGGCCCCCCCCCCACGATGGCGGCCACGGTCGGCCCCGCGTTGGGGCGCCTGCGGCCGGGCCCGCGGACGAAGCGGTCCGCGGGCCCGGAGCGTTACGGCCGGTCCGGCTCCACCGCGCGGTAGGTGATCCGGAAGCCGGTCAGCGTGTGCACGGTGACCTTGCGCCCGTGGTCCTCCCGCTGCACTCGGGCGCCCTCGCGCATGTACCGGGCTACCTCGAACACGGCCAGCACGGTGCTGATCCGGCGGCTGGGCTCGGGGATGCCGTTGCCGGTCACCGACGTGCTCAGGCGTAGCGGTCGGACCTCCAGGTCGTCCTCGATCACGCGCAGCGCCGCCCGGGCCCCTTCGTTGAACGCCTGGTGCAGCACCCCGTACTGGTTCTTGTCGTCGGCCATGCGAACCCCGGGGACGGGGGCCATGCGGGCCAGTGCCGCGGCGGCGTGGGCGCGCCCTTCGGCCGTCAGGAACGTGCGGCGCTCCCGGCCCTGGCCGTGGTGGACGGCGAGATCGCGGGCGACCAGGGCGTTGCGGGTCGGCCGCTGGTCGAACACCTCGCCCTCGACGTCGGCGAGTGCCTCGATCGCGGCGGTGTCCATGCGCGGGCTGGTCTTGAGAGTGGTCACGGTGATGGCCTTCCGGGCTGGTCGGGACGGTCGGAGGGTGGGGCGGGGGCGGGGCGCGGGGGGGCCGCGGGGCCCCCCCCCCGCCCGGGCCGGGGGGGGGGGGGGGGGGCCGCCCCCCCCCCCGGGGGGCGCGCCCGCCCCCCCCCCC
>NZ_JBHYGR010000094.1:25545-32523 GCF_042738155.1 Kitasatospora sp. NPDC059088
GCCGGTGGGGCCGCGCTGCGCCCCGGCGGCTCAGGGCCGGGTGGTGTCGGCGGGCAGCGCGCGCCAGCGCGGGCGGCCGAGCTCGCGGAACGCCTTGCGGCAGCCGGGGCAGACGCGCACGGGGCGGCGGCGTGCCAGGCGGCCGAGCCTGCGGGACTTGGGGCTGCCCTTCGGGCGGTGGGGGGCGTAGGAGCGGTCGTTGGCGAACCATTCGCGATGCATCTCCAGCAGCCCGGCGAACCCTCCGCCGTCCACCTCCTCGCGGACCCAGTAGATGTCGACGAAGTTGCCGCACAGGGCCGGGGCGCGGGTTCCCGGGCCGGGGTAGCTGTAGCGGGGCGGCAGGGCGTGGTCCCACTTGCCGCTGCGGCTGTAGTGGAGCTTGGGGGTGCTCTCGGGCACGGTGGTCCTCTCGGTGGAGCGGGTTGAGACGGTCGGGCCGCCCGGCCCTTCCGACATGAGAAACAATACCACATAGAACGCACTCTCGGGGGTGTGCGGAACTCTTCTCTGCGCCACGCGGTGCCGCGGTGGCGCCGTCGGGGGCGGGTCGGGCGCGCCCCCGACGGCGAGTGCTCAGCTCTCCCGGACGACCAGGACGGGCGTCGGCAGACCGTAGTGGTGGGCGAGCAGGGTGATCGACTGCCTTCGGTCGGCGTCGCCCACCTGGACGTCGACCCACCGGTGGTCGACCACCTTGTACTGGGCGCTGGCGTAGGTCGAGCGCAGGGAAACGTACCCGCCGGCCCCGGGGTGGCCGTCGAACGTGACCGACCAGCTGGTCGGCTCGGGCTCGAACTCGGCCGACCCGGACCTGCGCGGCCTGGCTGTGGTCTGCGGCCGCGCGGGCTCGGGAACCCGGACAACGGTCTGGGGGGAACCGGGGAGGACGATCTCCAGCCCGTGCGCGGCCAGGTGCGCCCGGTCGGCGCGGATCGCTTCGTCCCACCGGTCCCGGGCCGCTCCGGCCCGGCCGGGGCGCAGGTAGTGGCGGCCGTCCTGGATGCGCTGCACGGCCACGCCGTCGTCCCACGCTGCCAGGTGCCAACCGTCGGCGCCCTCGTCGGCCGGCGCGCGCTCGCGCAGCGCCATGATCCGGGCGGTCTCGCGCACGTACCAGCGGGGCGCGCCCGGGTGCGCCACGAACGCCTGAGCCGTGCTGCCGCCCCCGCCCGGGGTGGTGGTCTTCGACTTTTGCTCGCCTTCCTCGCTGAACTGGGGGTGTGGGTTGGGCCGGCCGGTTGCCTGCCCCGGCTGGCGGGCGGCCCGTGCTCGGCGACTGGGGCCGGTCACGGGCCGATGCGCCGTCAGGAGCAGGGGAGTTGGGGAAGGGCGCGGGCCAGGAAGGCGGCGGCGGCGGCCTTGACGTCACCGTCGAACCCGGTCTGGAGCAGTTGGAGCGCGGCCGGGCCGTACGTGTCCAGCAGGTAGGGGCCGATGACGAGCTGGTACGAGGCGTCGGGCGACGGGCTCTGGCGGGCGTCGTAGACGTCCCCGCTCGCCAGGGCGTGGATGATGTTGATCCCCGCGCTCCACCCCTCCCGCAGCATGTCGTGCTCGTCCGTCAGCTCCGGGTACAGCTCGGCCAGGTCCTGCTCCGTGGCGTCGGCCGTCACGGCCCCTTCGGCCAGCGCCCGGGCGACGTGGTCGGCGGCCAGCGGGAAGATGCGCATCCAGTGGTTGGCCTCCTCGCCGATCAGCACGGTGAACGGGGGCAGCGTCGGTGCCCCCGCGGTGGCCCAGTTCTCCTTCATCCACCGGCGCACCGAGGCCACCGTCTCGCGCCGGTGCAGCCTGTCGCCCTGGTGGGCGGTCCAGCCCCGTCGGTCGGTGGTCGCCTCGTTCCAGTGGCCCTCGGCCAGGTCGTCGCCGTGGCCGTCGGTGAGCGTCCACTCGATTCGGCTGGTCTTGCCCGGCCTGCGGAGCAGCATCAGGCGGTGGAACGCGCCGTCGATGGTGACCTTGACGGTGACCCGGTCGCTGTCGGCGGTGGCGGGGATGCCGCTCTCGGTGAGCTGGACGGCCAGCTGCTCCGCCTCGGCGGCCGCCTGCATGGCTGCGTACTCGATCATGGGATTGCTGGGCATGGTGGCCCTCTCGGTCGTGGCGGGTCGATCCGGGTGGGCCGCCCGGCCCTCCCGATATGAACAACAATACCACATGAAACATGCCTCCGGTGGGTCGGGCCACCCCTGATTCGCCGACCGGCGGCCCGCCGCCGACACCACCCCGTCGAACGGGCGGTCAGCCGGCCAGCAGGGCTCGGAAGTCGGCGGCCTCGTGCGCGCGCCGCACGTCCGGTGGCAGCGGGTCCAGCGCGGCCACCGACGCCTGCGCGTACTCCGCGGCCCGCAGCGCCAGGCGCAGCGCCTCGCTGATTCCGTCGCGCTCGTACGCCGACGGCTCCGGGGCCGCCGCCAGCTCCGCCCACCCGTCCGCCAGCCGCTGCGCCCGGGCGATGGCCTCCAGCGCGGTCACGGCCGGCTCCGGCCGCTGATAGGTCGCCAGTACCTCCCGGCTCATGTCGATCCAGACGCGGGCCTGGCCGTGCTCCGCGGCGGCCCGAAGCGCCTCGTCGTGCAGGCTCTGGGCGCTGCGCCCGTTGAGCACCACCTGCCAGCGCCCGGTCGGCGTGGGGGCGTGGACGGTGCACCACAGCGGGATCCGCCCGTCGGGGCCGGCCTGGCTGGTGATGCCGTCCGGGACCGGCATGGGGATGTACGGCTGGTCGGGGTCGTCGCCCTCGGGGGCCTCGGCGGCGGCTCGGGCAGCGGCCCGCTCATCGGGCTCATAGGCGAACCCGGTGCGGGTGAGGATGAGGCGGGCGGGGCTCGTGCCGTCGGCGTCCGCGGTGACAAGGGATGAGTGCAGTGCGGCCCCGGGGCGGGCCGCCCGGCAGATCGCGATGAATTCGCCGAGCTCCTCTTCGAGATCCGCGGGCGCTCCGAATGCCCGGTCGGTGGCCTGGATGCCGCAGACCGTCTCCCGGCTCCCGCCGGCGCCCCGGAGGGTGAGCAGCCGGAAGAACTCGGACTGGCTGACCAGCGATCCGGTGAAGCGGTACAGCGGGACGGCGGGCTGGACGCTGATGCCCCCGGCCGCCTGGATGTCGGCTCCCATGGTGGTGGACTCCTTTTGGGGTCGGGCCGCGCGGCCTTGATGCCGCGCGGCCTGGTGGTGGTAGTGGATCGGGGCAGCTGGGCGGTAGGCCTGGCGCTGCTCACAGCTCCATGCCGACCCATTCGCGGTTGGCGATCGCGCGGGCCTCGGGCTCCGTGGCGACGACGTCGAACATGTACGCAGTCAGGTGCGGGTTGCCCGCGATTCGGTCGATGTTCCATACGCCGAACCGGCTGCCCTGCCGGGTGATCATGAGCCCTCGCCCCGGCTGCTTCTTGCTCATGTGGCGGACTACCTCCTCGCCGCGCTTAGGACTGGCGGGCATCTCGCTGAACCGGCCCACGGTTCCTCCCTGTGGCTGCCGCCCGCCGTTGCGATCGGTCGGGGGCGGTGGTGATGGACGACTCGGCGGAGGCCGGGGCGGGGGTTGTCCCCCGCCCCGGCGCTGTGGTCAGGGGCAGGTGACGAGTGGGGCGTGCTCGTGGCACACCGGTACGAGCACGCCGGTCGGGTCGCACAGGACCACTTCGGCGCGGTGGGCGCCCATCCAGGAGCCGTCGAGCCCCCGGTGCCAGGGGCAGAGGTGGACGGTGTCGTCCGCGAGCGTGAGGGCGCCGGGCCCGGTCGCGGCCGGGGCGGCCGGGGCGGCCGGGGTGTACTCGGGAATGCCGAGGCGCAGAGTGTCCGGGTTGCGGAACAGCTCCGCGATGGAGGCGTCGCTGATCGGTTCGGTGGAGGGGCCGCGATGCTGGTTGTACCAGCCGTCGGGGTGCCGCTCCCAGGTGATGCGCCCCTTGGTGACGACGTCTCCCACGGTGAAGGCAGCGGGGATGTCCTGCTCCGCCGGGTAGGGAATCGGGGGCAGGCTGGCCGGGTCCACGTGGCGTTCGGCGTCGACGTCGACCAGTGCCCTGCCGCTCACGGTCACGGTGAACGGGAACTGCCAGTACAGCGGCGGCAGCGGCGGGTGGTAGCCGTGGCGGCTGGGCCGCAGGACGAGGCTCGTCCACCGGTACATCCCTGCCCCGATGCTCTCGATCGCGAGGGTGACGGACTGCTCGCCCTCCTGGGCGAGCCTGACGTCGCCGGGGCGCAGGTCGCGCAGGCGCACGACCGCGAGACCTCCCGGGCGGACGACGGCGCCGCGCTCGGCCGGGGTCCGGGCGGCGGTGGCACCGCTCTTCTCCGCCGGGACAGCTCGTCCCTCGGATGCTGCGTCGATCATGGGTTCTCCCTGGAGATGGTGCGGGTTGAAAAGGCGGGCCGCCCGGCCCGCCGACAGGAAAAACTATACCACACTAAACATGCCACTGAGGGTGTCGGACCCCTCAGGCCTCCGGTCCCACCCGCTGCGCCCCGTGGTTCGAGGGCGCAGCGGATGGGGGCTACCGCTTGGGGCGGATGCCGCGCTCATCCAGCCATCGGCGCACGTACCGTGCGGCGTCGGCCGGGTCGCTGCTGGGCCAGTGCCCGGAAGCCAGGTCCCCGTCGGGGGCGTCGTGGGTCCAGACAAGTTCGCCGTCCAGACCGACGGTCAGCCAGTGCGGCTCGGCCTCGGGCGACTCCAGTACGACGGCGACGGCGTACAGGCGGTAGCCGGTGCTCACCACCTCGGCCGGGATGCCGTCCGTCGTCAGCGCGGCGGCGATCGCGCACGCCGGGCCCCGGTGCCGGTCGTAGTCCGCGTGGACCGCCCACGCGCTGGGCGGGCCGTCCACCGTGGCGCGCAGCAGGCTGGGGAGACGGTGGCCGGCCTGCTCGACGGTCAGCACGGTGACCCTGCGGCGGGGTCCGTCCGGGCCGAGCGGGGTGATCTCGCGGGTGGTCACCTCGCAGACCCTGGCGCCGGTCACGAACGGGCCGGGGAACGTGCTCTGCGGTGACCCGTAGGGATCGGTGGGGCCGGTGTAGGTGCTGGGCTTCTCGGTCATGCTCGTTGCCTCTCGGGGGCTCGGTCAGGGCTGGGGCGTGGGGCCCCGCTGCACCCGGGAAGTGGCCCGGGGCGCAGTGGGGTGAGGTGGTCGGCCGGCTCGGCCTGGATGGTGCGGGCTGAGCCGGGAGGGCCCGCCCGGACCCTCCCGACATGAAAAGCTATGCCACATGAAACCCGCTTCCGGGGGGAGGGGTACCCGCCCCCCGGAGGCGTCAGGCCAGGTGCAGCAGATCGTCCGAATCCAGTAGCGAACCCGTACCCACCGCGTCCGCGCCCGAGGCGAACAGCACCGGCTGAACGGTCCTCACCTTCCCGAACGCCTCGGGCCGCATCCTCGCCCAGGTGGGCGTCCCGCCGCCGCCTACGGCCCGTCGCCTCGGGACTGACGGCGCCGGAGCGGACTCCAGCACCATGGCGAACGCCTCGACCGGCGCCCGGTCGACCGCCGCCGTGCCGCCCGTCCTCGCTGCCTCCGTGGCCGGAGACGGGGGCTGTCGCGCGGGTGTCGGAACCCCGGCCGGGGCGGCGTGCTCGGCGAAGAGGGCGCGAGCCTCGGCCTCGGACCGGCGCCACGCAATCGCCCGGCTGCGCCCCGGCTCCTCCAGCTCGTTCCAGTCGGAGCATGCGCAGGTGACCCTGAACAGCCCGACCTTGCCGCCCGCGATGGCCTCGCTCACCCGGCCTCGGTGGCCGTGCTCCTCGACCTCCACCCGGACCAGCGCGTCGACGGCTTCCCGGGTGACGATCCGCAGCCGGTTGCAGGTCTCGGTGAACGTGGAGCCGTCGACCTCGCTGATCAGCTCGGCCAGCCAGGCGCCGAGCTGGTGGACCCTCACCACCAGGCGGGCGTGGGTCTGCTCGAAGAAGTCCTGGACCGCCAGGCCGCCGGGCCGGACCGTGCGGCCGGTGGAGTCCACCGGCAGATGACACGCCTCCACCCCGGCCCTCAACTGGACCTGCACCTGGTCGACGACCTCGCCCACCCCCTGGTGGCCGGGCTCAATGCTGTCCGCGATCTCGAACGTCATCTGTTCCTGCACGGTGGGCTTCTCCCTGTGGTCTCGGGTTGAGCCGGAGGGCCCGCCCGGGCCCTTCCGACAAGAAAAACTATACCACATGAAACCTGCCTCTGGGGGCAGGGGTCACCCTGCCCCCAGAAGCCTCAGACCAGGTGGGGCGGCTCACCCGGGGCCGACGGCGAACCCGCACCCGCCGACCGCTGCGCCGCAACCGACGGCACCGGGGTGGACTCCAGCACCGTGGCGAACGCCTCGGCCGGCTCCGACCGCGCCTCCTCGGCGGCGGCCCGGAACGCCTCGGCGGCCTCGGCAGCGGTGCGGCCCGGAGCGCAGCCCCACACGTGCACAAGCTGACGGCGCAGGTAGCGCTGCCGGTCCTCGTCCGCTCCCTCCGGGAAGTCCAGCCGGCCCCCGTGCAGGTGCTCCGACAGCATCACCAGAGCCAGCGCGCGGGCCTCGCCGATCGCGGGCCAGTCGTACTCCCGCCGGCTGCTCTGACGCCCGTAGCCGCCCGCCACGTCGAACGCCCCCAGCATCGACGCGTGCAGCGTCACCGTGCGCCCGGCGCTCGCGAACCGCGTCCTCCCCTGGAACAGCCCCACCTGCTCGATGTGCCCCGCCGCCCACCGCAGCAGCCACTGCGCGGTCACGGGGAGAAGCTCGCTCTCCTGGTCGTAGCGGAAGGACCGGCCGGGCTTCGGGTGACCGGGCAGCAGGCGCGGCGTGTTCAGGCGGTGGGACATGGACGTACCTCTCTGTAGGACGGGCGGGGAAGGTGGACGGGCCTGGCCGGGGGCCGGGGGGGGGGGGGGGGGCCCCGCCCGCCCTGGGCCCCCCCCCCCCCCGCGGGCGGCCCGGCCCCGGGCGGGGGGGCCGGGGTCGGAGGGCGCGGAGCAGCCGCGCAGG
>NZ_JBHYGR010000094.1:32533-33242 GCF_042738155.1 Kitasatospora sp. NPDC059088
GGTTTTACTGGGGGGGGAAATGGGAGTTCCCCCTGTGTCGGCGGGGGGGGTATGGGGGCGGGCCGGGGCGGGGGGCGGGGCGGCCCCGGGCATCGGCCGGGCGCAGCACGGGCAGGCAGGCGGGCCCGCGAATCGGGGCGGGGCAGCTGGTCAGCTGTACCGGCCGTACCAGTAGCCGGACGGGTGGCGGCGGCTCACGGTCAGCTCAATCCGGGTGCCGTCGGGCAGCGCCGTTTGTACGCGGGCACCGGCACGGAAGGTCGAGATCACGACCCCCGGGGTCGGCGACCCGCTGAGTTCGACCGCGATCGTGCTTCCCGTCACCAGACCGAGGAAGTCCGGCGTACCGACGTTGGCGACCGTGCGCCACCACGCGGCCTTCTCTCGCACACCACCGGACGGGGTCGGTGCCATCGGCTCGAACCGGTCGCCCGGCCGGAAGTCGATTCCGGCCGCGACGTCATCGGCGGTCGGGCTGTGCAGGTGACCGGCGTCGAAGGCGACGGGGACGCTGGACGCGGGGAAACTGGCGGCGGTGTTCATGATCGGACCTCACAGGGGTTAGGACGGGCGGGGAAGGTGGGCGGGCCTGGCCGGAGGCCGGGGGGGGGGGGGGCGGCCCCCCGCGCCCGCCCCCCGCGCGCGCCCCCCCCCCCGGGGGGGGGGGGGGGGGGCCGCCCCCCCGGCCGCGCGGCCCCCAGGGCCCCAG
>NZ_JBHYGR010000094.1:33252-34417 GCF_042738155.1 Kitasatospora sp. NPDC059088
CGACGGGCCCCGGCGGGGTGTGGGGGGGGGGGTCTGAGGGGGGGCGGGGCGCCGGGCGGCGGGGGGGCGGGCGTACCGGGCGGGGGGCGCCACGGGCAGGGCATCAGGCGCGCGGGGCGGCGGGGTCGGAGGCGAACGCGGGGACCGGGGCGCACAGTCGGCCGATGACGCCGGGCAAGGGCTGGGGCTCACCGGGCCGGACGGCCTGGGCGCGGCGCATCGCGCCGAGCAGGCGGGCCATCAGGTTCCAGCGCTCCGCCGGGCACTCGGTGGCCGGACGCTCGTCCGCCTCCAGGAGGTGGCAGTTCCAGCAGGCCTTGCGGACGTCCGCCCAGTCCACGTAGATGATGTCCGCGTCCTGGTGGCCGCCGACGACGTCGAAGATGTCGTGCTGGATCACTGCTGCTCCTCGGTGTTGTGCGGGTTGAGCCGGAGGGCCCGCCCAGGCCCTTCCGACAAGAAAAACTATACCACATGAAACCTGCCACGTGGTGTGTGTCGGCACGCTTCCCGGATCGGGCACAGCCACCCGCCCGGCGTGGCTACCCGCCGCCGAGCCCGGACCGTGACCGACCGCCCCCGGGGCCGCCGGCCTGAGGCAACCGGTCCGCCGGCCCGAGGGGCGGCCCTGGCGGGCCTGCCACCGTCAGGCGTCCAATCGCACGTGCCACCCCCGGAACGTCGCCAGGTGCTCGGCGCGCTGCCCAAGCCAGGCATCGTCCTCCCACTGCTCCCACGACACATGGACCGCGGCCTCGCGCCAGTACCAATCGACTGCCAACTGCTGCGCCTCACGGCGCGCGTCGCGGGGGGTCGCCGCCCAGATGGCAAGAGCGTGCGTGCCCGCGTCCTCGATGCGCAGGACGACCGTGTACCGGTACATGAACAGGGGGATGGCCAGGCCGGTGAAGTCGAGCATGCGGGGCTTGGTGAGCCGGTGGTACAGCTTCACGGCCAGCGCGGACAGCTTGCGGACAGAGGACATGACGGACCCTTTCGGGGACGGGGTCGGGACGTGGTGGGGCGCAGCAGGGAGCGCGCGGGCCGGGGCCCGGGGGGGGCGGGGGGGGGGGGGGCGGGCGGCCGCGGGGGGGGGGGCCCCCCCCGCCGGGAGCGGGGGTGGCTCGGCGCGGGGCCGGGCGCCGCGGGGGCGGCCGGCGCCCGG
>NZ_JBHYGR010000094.1:34423-37345 GCF_042738155.1 Kitasatospora sp. NPDC059088
GTGCGGGGGGGGGGGGGGGGGGGGGGGGGGGGGGGGGGGGGCGGGGGGGGGGGGGGGGGGGGGGGGGGGGGGGGGGGGCGCCGGGCGGGGGGGGCGGGCCCCCCCCCCCCCCACCGGGGTTCGGCTACTCCTGGAGCGCGGCGCGGGCCAGGCGGCGGCGGAACTCGGCGCGGACGAGTTCGGCGAAGGTCTCAATCGTGCCGTGCAGCGCCCGGAAGGTGTCCGGCGCGAGCGGGACGGTGTCACCCATGTGGTTGGCCGTGAGCAACACGGGGCCGTGGTACGCCTGGTAGACCTTCCCGAACCGCCGGGCAAGGTAGGTGGCCACGAGGTTCACCGGCTGGCTGTACGCCCCCTCGTCGTCCATCCACATGTCTACGTTGGGGGTGAGCTCCGCGACGTCGACGAGGCGGCATCCGAGCTTCTCGCGCGTGAAGGGCAGGGTGTCGCCCTTGGGGAGCTCGACCACCTCGACTTCGCCCATGACGGTGATCAGCAGGGCGGGGCGGGCCGGAGCGGTGTTCTCGGAGCGGACGGCGATTTCGGACATGGCGGGGTCTCCTCGGAAGTCTGGGGCGGCCTGAGGCCGTGGGAGGGAGCGCAGCGGCCCAGGAAGGGCGGGGGCGGCCGGTGGGCCGCCCCCGCCGGGGCGGCTGGCTCAGGCGGCCAGGGAGAGCGCCAGCGCGCGGAACCGGGGGCTGAGGGCGACGGCCTCGAAGCGGGCGGCCACCTCCGGGTTCTTCGGGCGGTGGGTCTCCAGCAGGGCGAGCACCCGGGCGGGGGCGAACAGCTTGACCGGCATGGTCTTCATCCGGCGGTTCTTGCCGCCCTTGTTGACCCGGGTCGGGCTCTTGGTGGTGAGGCGCTTGCGGGTCTTGCTCATCGCGTCCGCCTTGCCGAGTTTCTTGCTGATCGCGCCCGCGTTCCGGTAGGCGTCGGCCGGGTCGTAACCGGCCCCCGTCATGATCACCGCGACCGGCAGGGGGCGGGCGGTGCGGACGGCGGCGACCGCCTTGGCCTGGCCGCCCTGCGCGCGGACCTCCTGCGCCCGCTCCCGCAGCACGGCCCGGGTGAGGCGGGCCTTGACGGTCCGGGTGGTGGCCTTCATCGGCTTCTTGGTCTCGGCGGTGCGCTTGGTCACTGTCTTGCCTTCCGGTTGGAGCGGGTTGAGCCGGAGGGCCCGCCCGGGCCCTTCCGACAAGAAAAACTATACCACATGAAACCTGCATATGGAGGTATCCGGCAGTGAAGTTCGCCCGGTCGTCCCGGTCCGGCCGGACGGCACCACCACCGCCCGGCCGGACGCTCCGTCAGCGCGCCAGCGCCCGCCGGGACTCCCGCTGTGCCTCCTGCATCGCCTTCAACGCGTCCGCCCCCATTCCCGACTCGGCGTACTCCACTGCCGACAACAGCGACCGCAGCGCACTCCGCGCGGGGAACTTCCGCCGGTCGTACCGGCCGCGCGTCACCCGGCCGAACATCTCACCCGCGAAATCCCGCAGTTCCCGCAGAGCCTCGGCCCCCTCCAAACCACCCCGAAGAATCGCACCGAAGGAAATCCCGGAAAGGCGCTCCGCTGCGCCCTTCTGGATCATCTCCAAAGCCATTCCGACGATTTGAGTTCCGCCGGTGAAAGCAAAGCTGAATTCGGCTTCAATACGTGCGATGTTGGTTCCCATAATCCGCGTCCTTTTCGTTCTCAGGGGTGGAGTTCCAGGGGGCCGGGCGGTCGGACCGCCCGGCCGGTGCCGACTAAGCGGCGAGGCTGACCGGCTGGGGCTCGGCCGGGGTGGCGCTGGCCACCTGGAACAGCTCGCCCTGGGTGAAGTCCTGACTCGGGGCCAGGCGCAGAACGGCGGCGGCAACCGTCGCCTTGGTCACGGACGGCGGCATGTGCTGCGCCACGGCGACGGTGTTCTTCTCGTGGCGCCAGAGCGCGTAGAGATCGGCCTGTCGGGTGCTGCGGGCCGCGTGCAGGTCGGCGCGGGCGGCCTGGTAACGGGCCTCGGACTCCAGGGCCTTGATCACAAGATCCTCGGGATACTGCACGGTCTCTCCTTCGGTGAAAGGCGGGTTGAGCCGGTCGGGCCGCCCGGCCCTTCCGACATTGAAAACAGTACCACATGAAACGTGCATGAGAGGTGTGATCAGTCCCCGAACCTGGGCCGATCGCGCTGGTCCGCCGCTGCGCGCTTCCACGTAGGTACCACCGTAGGTACCACCGCAGGCACCACCGCAGATACGTGCGTAGGTACCACCGTAGGTACCCCGGGCCCTTTCGGGTCGAGTGAACATCTGCGCAGGTCAGATGGGGTGTGAGAGAGCAAGGAAAATCAGACAACCCCCTCTGTCTGCTCCTTCTTCTGGTCTTGGTGGGATGGGTAGGTCTGTGGTTGTGCGGTTGGGCGGCGGTGGTTTGGCCCTGCGGGGCTGTTGTTGTTTTGGGCGTCCGGCTGGGCCGGTCGCGGTGGTGGGGGTGGGGTGGGTGGGGGCTGCGCCGGGCGGTCGTGGCGGCGTGCTCTGTGTGCTGTCCTGGCGGCTGCGCTGGGCTGGTGTGGTGGCTCTGGTGGTGTGGTGGCGTGTTCGGGTGTCGTGGGTGTCTTTCTGGGTGTTGTGGGGGGTGGTGGCCGGCTTCTGGGTGGTGGTCTGTCGGGCGGCGGTCGGCCCGGTGGTGCTGGCCGGGGCGGCGCCCCGGCTGTCGTGGTGGTGCTCCCGTCCCGGGCGGGGGCGGAGCCCCGGCCGTCAGGCCGTCGTGCTGCTGGGCCTGGTGTTGCCCCGGGCCGGGCGGGCCGACAGGGCCGACACCGGGCCTGTCCCGGGGTTGTGGGGCCTGTTGGGCTGCCCGTGTGCCGTGTGGGGTGTGCGGGCCCGTCCAGGCCCGGGGGAGGGTGCTGGAGGGCCCGTCAGGGCCCGTGCCGTGCC
>NZ_JBHYGR010000095.1:0-34737 GCF_042738155.1 Kitasatospora sp. NPDC059088
CCCTGCCCCTCCCCCCGCGCCCCCCGCGGCGGGGGCGGGGGGGTGGTGGGGGGGGCGGGTGTGTGTTGGAGGGCGGCCGCCCGGGCGCCCGGGCGGGGGGGGGGGGGCTTCGGTGGGGTGGTCAGGCCTTGCGGAGTTGGAAGGCGAGGCCGAGGGAGTCGTCGGTGAAGGTGTCGGAGGTCCAGTCGGCTGCGCCGGCGGCGAAGTCGGTGGCGAGGACCTCTTCGGCGACGAGGGGGCCGTGTTCGGCGATGGCCTCGGCGGTCTCCTCGGAGGTGGCGCGCCAGCGGAGGACGATGCGGTCGGCGACGTCGAGGCCGGAGTTCTTGCGGGCTTCCTGGATCTGGCGGATGGCGTCGCGGGCGATGCCGAGGCGCTTGAGTTCGGGGGTGATGGCCAGGTCGAGGGCGACGGTGGCGCCGGACTCGTTGGCGACGGCCCAGCCCTCGCGGGGGGTTTCGGTGATGATGACCTCGTCGGGGGAGAGGGTGATCGGTTCACCGTTCAGGTCGACGCCGGTCTCGCCGGTGGCGCGCAGTTCGGCGGCGAGGCGGGCGGCGTCGGTGGCGGCGACCGCCTTGGCGACGTCCTGCACGCCCTTGCCGAAACGCTTGCCGAGGGCGCGGAAGTTGGCCTTGGCGGTGGTGTCGACGAGCGAGCTGCCGACCTCGGCGAGGGATTCGAGGGTGGCGACGTTGAGCTCCTCGGCGATCTGCGCGCGCAGGTCGGCGGGCAGCTCCTCCCAGCCCTGGGCGGCGATCAGCGCGCGGGAGAGCGGCTGACGGGTCTTCACGCCGGACTCGGCGCGGGTGGCCCGGCCGAGTTCGACCAGGCGGCGGACCAGGGCCATGTGGCGGGAGAGGTCGGTGTCGATCAGGGTCTCGTCGGCCTCGGGCCAGGTGGCCAGGTGGACGGAGGCCGGGGCCTGGGGGTCGGTGGGGACGACGAGGTCCTGCCAGACCTGCTCGGTGATGAACGGGGTGAGCGGGGCCATCAGGCGGGTGACGGTTTCCAGCGCCTCGTGCAGGGTGGCGAGCGCGGCGGCGTCGCCCTGCCAGAAGCGGCGGCGGCCGCGGCGGACGTACCAGTTGGAGAGGTCGTCGACGAAGCCGGAGAGCAGCTTGCCGGCGCGCTGGGTGTCGTAGGCCTCGAAGGCCGCGTCGACCTCGCGGACCAGGGTGTTCAGCTCGGAGAGCACCCAGCGGTCCAGCTGCGGGCGGTCGGCCGGGGCCGGGTCGGCCGCGGACGGCGCCCAGTTCGAGGTGCGGGCGTACAGGGCCTGGAAGGCGACGGTGTTCCAGTAGGTGAGGAGGGTCTTGCGGACCACCTCCTGGATGGTGCCGTGGCCGACCCGGCGGGCCGACCAGGGCGAGCCGCCGGCCGCC
This sequence comes from Kitasatospora sp. NPDC059088, assembly GCF_042738155.1. Classification (NCBI taxonomy): domain Bacteria; kingdom Bacillati; phylum Actinomycetota; class Actinomycetes; order Kitasatosporales; family Streptomycetaceae; genus Kitasatospora; species Kitasatospora sp. NPDC059088. The sequence goes on from NZ_JBHYGR010000095.1 coordinate 1,386, forward strand.
ATGAACCAGCGGACCGCGTCGGCGCCGTGCTGGTCCATCAGCGGGATCGGCTGCAGGATGTTGCCCAGGTGCTTGGACATCTTGCGGCCGTCCTCGGCCAGGATGTGGCCCAGGCAGACGACGTTCTCGTAGCTGTTCCTGTCGAACACCAGGGTGCCGACGGCCATCAGCGTGTAGAACCAGCCGCGGGTCTGGTCGATCGCCTCGGAGATGAACTGCGCCGGGTAGCGCTTCTCGAACAGCTCCTTGTTCTGGTACGGGTAGCCGTACTGGGCGAAGGGCATCGAGCCCGAGTCGTACCAGGCGTCGATGACCTCGGGCACGCGGGTGGCGGTGCCGCCGCAGTCGCGGCAGGCGAAGGTGACCGCGTCGATGTACGGGCGGTGCGGGTCGAGGCCGCTCTGGTCGGTGCCGGTGAGCTCGGACAGTTCGGCCAGCGAGCCGACGCAGGTGAGGTGGTTCTCCTCGCAGCGCCAGATCGGCAGCGGGGTGCCCCAGTAGCGGTTGCGGCTGAGCGCCCAGTCGATGTTGTTGTTCAGCCAGTCGCCGAAGCGGCCGTGCTTGACCGTCTCCGGGAACCAGTTGGTGGCCTCGTTCTCGCGGATCAGCGCGTCCTTGACGGCGGTGGTCCGGATGTACCAGGACGGCTGCGCGTAGTAGAGCAGTGCGGTGTGGCAGCGCCAGCAGTGCGGGTAGCTGTGCTCGTACGGCAGGTGGCGGAAGAGCAGGCCGCGCTCCTTGAGGTCCGCGACCAGGGCCTCGTCGGCCTTCTTGAAGAACTGGCCGCCGACCAGCGGGACCTCGGGGGAGAAGGTGCCGTCGGCCAGCACCGGGTTGACCACCGGCAGGCCGTACTTGCGGCAGGTCGCGAGGTCGTCCGCGCCGAAGGCGGGGGACTGGTGGACGATGCCGGTGCCGTCCTCGGTGGTGACGTAGTCGGCGTTGAGGACGTAGTGGGCGTCCTCGATCTCGACCAGGTCGAAGGGGCGGCGGTAGGCCCAGCGCTCCATCTCGGCACCGGTGAAGGACTCGCCGGTGGCCTCCCAGCCCTCGCCGAGGGCCTTGGCGAGCAGCGGCTCGGCGACGACCAGCTGCTCGGTGCCGTCGGTGGCCACCACGTAGGTGACCTCCGGGTGGACGGCGGCGGCGGTGTTGGAGACCAGGGTCCACGGGGTGGTGGTCCAGACCAGCAGAGCGGCCCGGCCGGCCAGCGGGCCGCTGGTCAGCGGGAAGCGGACGAACACCGAGGGGTCGACCACGGTCTCGTAGCCCTGGGCCAGCTCGTGGTCGGACAGGCCGGTGCCGCAGCGCGGGCACCAGGGGGCGACCCGGTGGTCCTGGACCAGCAGGCCCTTGTCGAAGATCTGCTGGAGCGACCACCAGACGGACTGGACGTAGGAGGGGTCCATCGTCCGGTAGGCCTCGTCGAGGTCGACCCAGTACCCCATGCGGGTGGTCAGCTCGGCGAAGGCGTCGGTGTGGCGGGTCACCGAGTCGCGGCACTTGGCGTTGAACTCGGCGATGCCGTAGGCCTCGATGTCCTGCTTGCCGGAGAAGCCGAGCTCCTTCTCGACGGCCAGCTCGACCGGGAGGCCGTGGCAGTCCCAGCCGGCCTTGCGGGCGACGTGGTAGCCCTTCATCGTCCGGTACCGGGGGAAGACGTCCTTGAAGACGCGGGCCTCGATGTGGTGGGCCCCGGGCATGCCGTTGGCGGTCGGCGGACCCTCGTAGAACACCCACTCGGGGCGGCCCTCGGACTGCTCCAGGCTGCGCTGGAAGACCTTGTTGTCCTGCCAGAACGAGAGGATCCGGTGTTCGAGGGCGGGGAGATCGACCTGGGCGGGGACGGGGTTGTAGGTGTTCATCGCGGGTGTCTACCTCCGGCGGATGCTGGGACTGAATCCTCCGGAGGGACGAGACGGCCTTCGCCGACCCGCGGTACCACCCTCCTTGGCCGCGGTGGTGCGGTGCGGCCCTCTTGTTTGGGTTGCTGCCGGGTCTAGTGGGCCGCCGTGGTGGCGGCCGTTCTTCCGGCGGCTCCGGGGTGATCTTCCCGCCGTGCACACCCCCGGGCTCGCACCGTCCCCGGGTCGCTGGTGGCTGCGTACGTCGGTACTCGTCCCATCTGCGCCTTGCAGGGCCAGTGTATCGGCCGGGCGAGACGGTTTGTCCAAAGGGATTCGGGGGAGTGGGTTGCGGGGCCCGTCCGGGCCGGTCGGCGGGGGCGGTTAGGCGGGGGTGGGGTGGGCACAAGTCTGTCAGCGCGCGGGGCGTGGCGGCTGGGGCGGCTGCCTGGGTGGGATCATCCTGAGGCGCCGGTATGTCATGTTGTGACCGGTTTTGATCGGGATTATCGTTCCGGCACTGGAGGCCGCCGGGAACCGGCGGCTCGGTTCGTTCGTAGATGGGGTCGAAGCCATGGCTGAGAAGGCAACCGGCGCGGGTACCGCCACCAAGCGGGCACGCAAGGCCGTGGCGGCCGATCCAGGGGAGGGGACCGTGACCACTACCGCACCTCAGAAGACCAGCACCGACACCGTCACCGTGCCGCGCGGCGCGGAGTCGGTCGACCCGGCCACGCTGCCCGTCCGGCCGGGCGAGGACCCCTGGACCTCCGAGGAGGTCCACGAGCTGCACGACGAGCTGATCAGCGACCTGGAGCGGCTGCGCGGCGAGATCGACGCCGCCGAGGCGGCGATCTCCGGGCTGATGCGCGACTCCAACGACGGAGCCGGCGACGACCAGGTGGACGCCGGTACGAAGAACATCTCGCGGGAGAGCGAGCTGGCGCTCGCCAACAACGCGCGGGACAGCCTCGCCCAGACCGAGCGCGCGCTGGAGCGGCTGGAGGGCGTCGGCTTCGGCACCTGCGAGTCCTGCGGGCAGGCCATCGGCAAGGCCCGGATGCAGGCCTTCCCCCGGGCGACGCTCTGCGTGCAGTGCAAGGCCAAGCAGGAACGCCGCTGAGGAAGCCCGCCGACCGGACCGGCGGGCCGGGCGACCGGGGCGACGCGGGGGGTCGGGCTTGCCGTACGCTCGACCCCGTAACCTCGCCTGACCCGTCGGTACGGACGCGTTCAGGCCCTCATCGGCTCACATCGGCAGCGGAGCGGATCATCAGTACGCAAGGTTCCCCCCAGACCCGGGACGACGCCGTCCCGAACCCCGCCGATGGCGTGGAGGTGGCCGTGGCCGAGTCCACCGGGCCCGCGGACGGCGGGGCGGCTCCCGCGGGCGACGAGTCCGTCCCCGCGGCGGACGGTGCGGTCGCCGCCGGTGCCACGGCGGTGGAGAAGCCCAAGGGCCCGCGCCGGGTCGGGGTGCTGCTGGTCGTCGCCGTCCTGGCGTTCCTGATCGACCTGGCCAGCAAGCTGCTGGTCGTCGCCAAGCTGGAGAACCACGCGGGGATCAAGGTGATCGGCGACGTCGTCACCCTCCAGGTGATCCGCAACTCCGGCGCCGCCTTCGGCATGGGCCAGGCGCTGACCGTGGTCTTCACCATGATCGCCTCCGCCGTCATCGTGGTGATCTGGCGGATCGCCCGCCGGCTGTACAGCCTCCCGTGGGCGATCGCGCTCGGGATGCTGCTCGGCGGCGCCCTCGGCAACCTCACCGACCGGCTGTTCCGCGCGCCGGGCGTCTTCCGCGGCCACGTCGTGGACTTCATCTCGGTCCAGCACTTCGCGGTCTTCAACCTCGCCGACTCGGCGATCGTCTGCGGCGGCATCCTCGTGGTGCTGCTCTCCTTCCGCGGCAGCAACCCGGACGGGACCGTCCACCAGCAGCCGGAGAAGAGCGGGAAGTAGCCCTCAGGCCGCCGGCCGGAGCAGCGAGGGGGAAGGGGCGCGGCGGGTTTCCGGCATACTCGTACGGGTGAGTACCGCAGCGCAGATCCGCAGCCTCCCCGTTCCCGACGGCCTGGAGGGCGAGCGCCTCGACGCCGCCCTCGCCCGGATGTTCGGCTTCTCCCGGACCAAGGCCGCCGAACTGGCCGCCGACGGCAAGGTGACGCTCGACGGCGCCGTGGCCGGCAAGTCGGACCGGGTGACCGCCGGTTCCTGGCTGGAGGTCGAGATCCCCGCCCCCGCCGCCCCGGTGCAGATCGTGGCCGAGGCGGTCGAGGGCATGCGGATCGTCCACGACGACGACGACATCGTGCTGATCGACAAGCCGGTCGGCGTCGCCGCGCACCCGAGCCCCGGCTGGACCGGCCCCACCGTCATCGGCGGACTCGCCGCGGCCGGCTACCGGATCTCCACCTCCGGCGCCGCCGAGCGCCAGGGCATCGTGCACCGGCTGGACGTCGGCACCTCGGGCCTGATGGTCGTCGCCAAGTCCGAGCGGGCCTACACCGACCTCAAGCGGCAGTTCCACGACCGGATCACCGACAAGCGCTACCACACGCTGGTCCAGGGCCACCCGGACCCGCTGAGCGGCACCGTCGACGCGCCGATCGGGCGCCACCCCAGCTCGGACTGGAAGTGGGCGGTGACCCGCGACGGCAAGCCGTCCGTCACCCACTACGACCTGATCGAGGCGTACCGGGCGGCCTCCCTGATGGCGATCAAGCTGGAGACCGGCCGCACCCACCAGATCCGCGTCCACATGTCGGCGCTGCGCCACCCCTGCGTCGGCGACCTGACGTACGGCGCCGACCCGACGCTGGCCAAGCGGCTGGGGCTGACCCGGCAGTGGCTGCACGCCGTCTCGCTCGGCTTCGAGCACCCGTCGGACGGGCAGTGGGTCGAGTTCAGCAGCGAGTACCCGGCCGACCTGCAGAAGGCGCTGGACATCATCGCGGCGGAGAGCTGAGATGACCGTCTCGGTGCGGGTCCGGGTCGCCGAGGGCGAGGCGGACCTGGAGCTGGTCCGGGCCATCCGGCGCGAGGTGTTCGTGGTCGAGCAGAACGTGCCGGAGGAGCTGGAGTACGACGCGTACGACGCGACCTCGGTGCACGTGCTGGCCGTGGGCGCGGACGGGGCCGGGCTCGGGACCGGGCGGCTGATCTTCGGTGACGAGGCGCTGGAGCTGACCGGGGGTGTCGAGGGCCGGGTGCTGCTCGGGCGGCTCGCGGTGGTGGCGGCGGCCCGGGGGACGGGGCTCGGGGCGGACCTCGTCCGGGCGATCGAGGCGGCCGGGCGCGAGCGCGGGGCCGTCGAGGTCGAGCTGCACGCGCAGGTGCAGGCGCTCGGGTTCTACGAGCGGCTGGGGTACGCGGCGGAGGGGCCGGTGTACGAGGACGCCGGGATCCCGCACCGGACCATGACGAAGGTGATCTAGAAGGCGTTGGTGCAGACGCGCCCTGGCGGCGGTTCGCGCAGATCCCCGCGCCCCCTCTTCGGGGCGCGGGGATCTTTCGTGCGGGTGGGGGCGGGCGCGCGGGTCAGTCGGGGGTGGTGCGCAGGCGGGGGAGGGCGTGGGGGTGTTCGTCGCGCAGGTGGGCGATGAGTTGCTCGCGGATGTCGAAGCGGAGTCGGGCGGCGTCGTCGGGGGTGCGGGCGGTCATGGTGGCGCGGACGAGGATGGTGCTGGGGGTGGTGTCGGTGACGTCGAGGGCCCACTCCTCGCCGTCCCAGCGGGGGTGCCGCTCCAGCAGGGTGTGCAGGGTGGTGCGGAGCTCGTCGACCCGGGTGGTGTGGTCGAGGTGGAGCAGGACGGCGGCGAGCAGGCCGGGGTCGCGGCGGGTCCAGTTCTCGAAGGGCCTGTTGACGAAGTAGGAGACCGGGACGACCAGTCGGCGGTAGTCCCAGAGCCGGACCACCAGGTAGGAGAGGGTGATCTCCTCGACGGTGCCCTGCTGGCCGTCCACCACCACGGTGTCGCCGATCCGGACGGTGTCGCCGAAGGCGATCTGCAGGCCGGCGAAGAAGTTGCCCAGGGTGCTCTGGGCGGCGATGCCGGCCACGATGCCGATCAGGCCGGCCGAGGCGAGCAGGCTGGCGCCGACGGTGCGCATCGCGGAGAAGGTCAGCAGCATCACGGCGAGGGTGACCACGACGATCACCGCGCTGACCACCCGGCGCAGCATGCCGACCTGGGTGCGCACCCGCTGCACCCGGGCCGGGTCGTCGGAGACCGACTCGTACCGGCGGAGCAGCGCCTCCAGGACGGCGGCCGCCACGCGGACGGTGAGCCAGCCGAGGGAGGCCATCAGGAGCAGCAGGAGCAGGTGGTGGGCGCCCTCGTCCTCGGTCAGGTGGAAGGTCCGTTTCAGCGGGTTGGCGGCGAGCAACAGGGCTGAGACGACGGCGAGTTGGAGCGGGATCCGGCAGCGGCGGAGCAGTGCCCAGACCGGGGCCTCCGGGTGGCCGGCGCTGATCCGCTGGAGGGCCTGGTCGACGGTCCAGCCCACCGCGAGGGTGGCGGCGACGGTGGCGAGCAGGGTGATCAGCGGCCAGAGCACGGGGGACCTTCTCGGTGGGGGAGAGGCGGGTGAGCCGTACGATACCGGCCTTCAACGGGCGGAACCGGACGAAAAGGGGTGGCGGCTTTATCGGACGCCTACCCCGGCGGCGGATACGATCAGCCCCCATGGAGCTCGGTGGGGCATGGCGTCGATGGCGCGGACGGGGAACGTCGGTGCGGCGCAAGCTGCTCGCCGGGGCGGTGGCCCTGGTGGCGGTCGCCGGGGTGGGCACGGCGGCGGTGGCGTCCGGCGGCGAGCAGTCGGTCCGTCAAGAGGATCGTTTCCTCAGCATGCCGGAGACGCCCGGCAGCACCCAGCAGGTCCAGGTGGACACCTCCTTCTTCACCACCGGCACCTCCCCGCGCCCCGCCGTCCTGCTCGCGCACGGCTTCGGCGGCTCCAAGGAGGGCGAACGGGACCGCGCCCAGCAGCTGGCCCGGCAGGGCTACGCGGTGCTGACCTGGTCCGCGCGCGGCTTCGGGCACTCCGGCGGGAAGATCGGGCTGAACGCGCCCGACCGGGAGGTCGAGGACGTCAAGCACCTGGTGGACTGGCTCGCCCAGCGGCCCGAGGTCCAGCTGGACGGGCCCGGCGACCCCCGGGTCGGGATCACCGGGGCGTCGTACGGCGGGGCGATCTCGCTGCTGGCCTCGGCCTACGACCACCGGATCGACGCGGTGGCCACCCAGATCACCTGGTGGAACCTGGCCGACGCGCTGTTCCCCCAGGGGGTGCAGGGCTCGGGTGCGGCGGACGGCGTGTTCAAGAAGCTGTGGGCCGGGATCTTCTTCACCACCGGCTCGGCCGGGGACCTCGGGCCCTCGGGTGGTGCGCCGCGCAGTGGGGCCACCGCCGGGAGCGGGGCCGGGAACGCGGGCACCGCCGGGAGCGGGAGCGGGGCTGCGGCGGACGCGGCGGCGGACGGGCAGGTCGGCTGCGGGCGGTTCCTGGACGCGCTCTGCCAGATGTACGACCGGGTGGCGACCGCCGGGCACGCCGACCCGGAGGCCGTCGCGCTGCTGGACAGGTCCAGCCCGTCCTCGGTGGCGGCGCAGCTCAAGGCCCCCACCCTGGTGGTGCAGGGCCAGCAGGACTCGCTGTTCCCGCTCGACCAGGGCGACCGGATCGCCCGGGCGGTCGCGGCCAACGGCGCGCCCGTCTCGGTGGACTGGTTCGCGGGCGGGCACGACGGCGGGACGGACACCAGCGCCCGGGTGGACGACCGGGTCACCGCCTGGTTCGACCACTACCTGAAGGGGCGTGGCAACGACACCGGTCCGCAGTTCCGGGTGACCCGGACCGGCGGCGTCGACTCGACCGGCTTCCAGGCCGTGCTGCGCGGCGCCGACGCCGACCGGTACCCCGGGCTCGGCGGGACGGGCACCCGGTCCGTCGAGCTGACCGGCGGGGAGAAGCCCGTCGCCAATCCGCCCGGCGGGGCGCCGCCGGGGATCTCGACCCTGCCGGGGATCGGCGCGCTGAGCCAGGCGGCCTCGCTCGGGGCCGGGCTCTCGCTCGACTTCCCCGGGCAGAACGCCGCCTTCGAATCCGCGCCGCTGGAGAAGTCGCTGCACCTGACCGGGCAGCCGACCGTACCGGTGCGGGTGAAGGCCGACCGGCCGGACGCGGTGCTGTTCGCCAAGCTGTACGACGTCGGGCCGGACGGCAAGGCGGTGCTGCCGCAGCAGTTGGCGGCCCCGCTGCGGGTGACCGGCGCGGACGCGGACGGCGGGAGGACGGTGACCGTCCAGCTGCCCGCGGTGGACCACGACTTCCCGGCCGGGCACCGGCTGCGGCTGGTGCTGGCGTCCACCGACCTGGCGTACGCCTCGCCGGCCGAGCCGGCCACCTACCGGGTGGCGGTGGCCGGGGCGCTCGCCGCGCCGACCGTCGAGGAGCTGGTCACCGAGGCGGCGCCGCTGCCCGCGCGGACCTGGATGCTGCCGGTGGCCGCCGTGGTGGTGGCCGCCGGGCTGGTGCTGCTGCCGCTGGTGCGGCGGCGTCGGCGCACGGTGGCCGGTGGGTCGTCGGGGCGGTCGGGGGCGTCGGGGCCGTCGGGGCCGGAGTTCGATCCGGAGCTGGCCGGGGTGCCGCTGCGCATCAGTGGACTGAGCAAGCGCTACAAGGGCTCCCAGGACCGTTACGCGGTAAGGGAGTTGGGCTTCCGGGTGGAGCGGGGCCAGGTGCTCGGCCTGCTCGGCCCGAACGGGGCCGGCAAGACCACCACGCTGCGCATGCTGATGGGACTGATCCGGCCCGACGCCGGGGAGATCCGGGTCTTCGGGCACCTGATCCGCCCCGGGGCGCCGGTGCTCTCGCGGGTCGGCGCCTTCGTGGAGGGCGCCGGCTTCCTCCCGCACCTCACCGGGCGGGCCAACCTGCGGCTGTACTGGCAGGCCACCGGTCGCCCGGAGGCCGACGCCCGCTTCGACGAGGCGCTGGCCATCGCCGGGCTCGGCGAGGCGCTGGACCGCGCGGTGCGGACGTACTCCCAGGGCATGCGCCAGCGGCTCGCCATCGCGCAGGCGATGCTCGGGATGCCGGACCTGCTGATCCTGGACGAGCCGACCAACGGGCTGGACCCGCCGCAGATCCGCGAGATGCGCGAGGTGATGATCCGGTACGCGGCCGCCGGCCGGACCGTCATCGTGTCCAGCCACCTGCTGGCCGAGGTCGAGCAGACCTGCACCGACCTGGTGGTGATGGACCGCGGGCGGCTGGTCACGGCCGGGCCGGTCGGCGAGATCGTCGGCGCGGGCGAGCTGCTGATGATCGGCGTGGCTGCGGGCTTCGACCCGGAGTCGGTGGTCGAGAAGGCCGGCGCGCTGGCCGGGGTCGGCTCGGTGGAGGCCGTCGACGGCGGGCTGCTGGTCCGGCTGGACGGACTCGCGGCGAGCGAGCTGCTGGCGGAGCTGGTGCGGCTGGGGGTCCCGGTGGAGAGCGCCGGACCGCAGCGGCGCCTGGAGGACGCGTTCCTGTCGTTGATCGGAGGTGCGGCGTGAGCGCCGGTACGAGGGATCGGGTCCCGTCCGGGGGCGGTGCCGCCGCGACGGACCACGCGCAGGGGTACCGGGCGAGCCGGACCCTGCCGCTGCGGGTCGAGGCGGTGCGGCAGCTGCGGCGGCGCCGCACGATGGTGATCGGCGGGGTGCTGGCGGCGATGCCGTTCGTCATCCTGGCGGCGTTCCAGCTCGGCGGCACCCCTGGGCGCCCCGACCGGACCACCTTCATCGACCTGGCGACCGCCTCGGGCGCCAACTTCGCCGTCACCATGCTGTTCGTCGGCACCGGCTTCATGCTGGTGATCCCCGTCGCGCTGTTCTGCGGGGACACCGTGGCCTCCGAGGCCAGCTGGTCCTCGCTGCGCTACCTGCTGGCGGCGCCGGTGCCGAGGGCGCGGCTGCTGGTGCGCAAGTTCGCGGTCGGGCTGGCGTTCTCGGCGGTCGCGATCGTCATGCTGCCCGCGATCGGACTGGTCGTGGGCACGGTGGCGTACGGGTGGGGGGACCTCAAGCTGCCCGCCGGGGCCAGCCTGCCGGCCGGGGAGGCGCTGCCCCGGATCGCCATCGCGGTGGCGTTCGTGTTCCTGAGCGAGCTGGTGATCGCGGCGCTGGCGTTCTGGCTGTCGACGGCGACGGACGCGCCGCTGGGGGCGGTCGGCGGGGCGGTGTTCCTGTCGATCATCACCGGGGTGCTGGACGCCGTCACGGCCCTGGGCGACCTGCGGGAGTGGCTGCCGGCGCACTGGCAGTACGCCTGGGCGGACGCCCTCCAGCCGCAGTTGGAGTGGGGCGGCATGGTGCAGGGGGTGTCGTTGTCCCTGTCGTACGCGGTGGTGCTGCTGGCGTTGGCGTTCCGGGGGTTCGCCCGCAAGGACGTGGTGTCGTAGCGGGGCGTCGGGGTCAGGGGCGTCGGGGTCAGGGGAGGGCGGGGCAGGGGCCGCCGGCGGGGGACGGGGTGCCGGACAGGGCGTCGAAGAGGAGGCGCCACAGCGGGTCCCCGCCCGGGGCGCGGGTGCTGTCCGCGCCTCCTTCGGCGCCCCCCGTACGGGTGTTCAGCAGTCCGCGGATCACGGTCAGCAGCAACTCGGCCACCAGGGACGCGCAGTGGGTGGGGAAGCCGCTGTCGCGCTGGGCCCGGCGGACCAGGTCGGTCAGCGAGACGTGCATCTCGGCGAGGACGTCGTCGGGGGAGTTCGCCAGGTCCGGGCAGTCCGCGGCGAGCCGGAGCGCGGCGCGCAGCCGCAGGTCGGAGCGCAGCCGGTCGGCCAGGGCGACCATGACGCCTTCGAGGGCCGCGGCGGGGTCGGTGCCCGGGGTGTCGTACTCGGTCCGCAGGCTCGCCCAGGTGCTCCGGGACTCCTGGATCAGGGCCCGGGCCAGCGAGGCCTTCGAGGGGAAGTGGCCGTAGAGCGCACCCTTGGTCATGCCGATGCGGTCGGCCACCGTGTTCAGCGTGGTGCTCTCGTAGCCCTGGGCGGCGAAGATCTCGGCTGCCGCCGTCAGGACCTTCTCCCTGGTGCGGCGCGCCCGTTCCTGCTGTGCCATGCCACTGCCCTCCCTCGTCGCGACAGCCCATACATACCATCGGGATGGAATGTTGTTGCAAAGCTTCCTCCCGAGGACCGGGTGCCCCCGGGAGTGCCTCCCGGACCGTCGGGCCGGGTCGGTCGCCCCGCACCCGGCGGGGCCGACGGGCCTGGGGTGGGGGGTTCGCCGCCGGGTGCGGGATCATGGGTGGGTATCCCCGCACTCGTTCGTCGAAGGACCCGAACCGTGGCCCAGATCGTCCTCTTCCACTCCGCCCACGGCCTGAGCCCGGCCGTACGGGCCGCCGCCGACCGGCTGCGCGCCGCCGGGCACACCGTGCACACGCCGGACCTGTTCGAAGGGCGCACCTTCGACGACAACGAGGCCTCCCAGGCGTACCAGGAGGAGATCGGCGGCGGCGACGAGCTGCTCCGGCGCGCGGTCGTCGCCTCCGCCCCGCTCTCCGAGGGCGGACTGGTGTACGCCGGGATCGCGCTCGGCGGCGCGATCGCGCAGAACCTGGCGCTGGCGGACGAGAAGGCGCGCGGGCTGCTGCTCCTGCACGGCACCTCGGACCTGCGCGAGGACGCGGTGACCTCCGTCCCCGTCCAGCTGCACATGGCGGAGCCGGACCCGTTCGAGCCGGAGGACTGGCTGAACGCCTGGTACCTGCGGATGCTGCGGGCGGGCGCGGAGGTCGAGGTGCACCGCTACCAGGGCGCCGGGCACCAGTTCACCGACCCGGACCTGGACGACTACGACGCGGAGGCGGCCGAGCGGGCCTGGGCGGCGGCGCTGGACTTCCTGGCGGACCTGGAGGCGTAGCGCCGGTCGCGGTGGGCCGGGTGGCCGTGGTCCGGGTGGCTGTGGTCCGGCGCCTGTGCTCCGGTGGCCGTGCGGGTGCGGTCGGAGTGGGTGCGGTCAGGGGCGGACCGGGCCGCGGCGGGGGAGGGTCTGGCTGTAGACGACGCTGGTCGTGGTGGAGCCGAAGCCGGCCAGCGAGTCGATCAGGGTCTCCAGGTGTTCCATGGAGGTCGCGGCCACCTTGAGGGTGTAGCAGTCGTCGCCGGTGGTGCGCAGGCACTCCAGGATCTCGCGGCGCACCGAGAGCAGGTGGTGCAGCGGCTGGTGGCGGTTGCCCGGGTACTTGAGGCGGACCACGGCGAGCACCGGGTAGCCGACCTTGGAGAGGTCGACGGTGGCGTGGTAGCCGGTGATCACGCCCAGCGACTCCAGGTTCCGCACCCGCTCGGTGGTGGCCGACGGGCTGAGGTTGACCCGGCGGCCCAGCTCGCTGAGCGAGATCCGGGCCTCCTGCTGGAGCTGGTCGATGATCGCCCAGTCGGTTTCGTCGAGGTTCACGGCCATTTCGCGATTCTACCGGGGGATTCGCGGCCGGAGGCGGGTTCTGCCGTGATCATTGGGTTCCCTGCCGGATACGGCCGGGAATAGCCTCATGGCATGCAACTAGGCGTCAACGTACCGAACTTCGGGCCGGGGACCGACCCCGGCATGCTGCGCGACTGGGCGCGGGTGGTGGAGGGGCTCGGGTTCGACCTACTGATGGTGTCCGACCACGTCGCCGTGACGGCGGACGTGGCCGAACGCTACCCGGAGCCCTTCTACGACCCCTTCGCCACCCTGTCCTGGCTGGCGGGGGTGAGCGACGGGCGGATGCGGCTGGGCACCACCGTCCTGGTGATGCCGTACCGGCACCCGCTGCTGGTGGCCCGGATGGCCGCCAGCCTGCACCGGCTCAGCGGCGGGCGCTTCGTGCTCGGCGTCGGAGTCGGCTGGGCGCGGCAGGAGTTCGAGGCGCTCGGGGTGCCGTTCGGGGCGCGGGGGCGGATCACGGACGAGTACCTGCGGGCGGTGCGGGAGTCCTGGGCGGAGCAGGGGGAGGGCGCCGCCGCCCCGGTCTGGGTCGGCGGGCACAGCGAGGCGGCGATCCGACGGGTCGTCGGGTTCGGCGACGCCTGGCACCCGCTGCGGCTGCCGATGGCCCGGATGCGGGAGGTGGTGGCCCGCCACGAGCTGCCGGGCTTCGCCCCGCGGATCGCGCTGCGGCTGACCGACGGGCCGCTCGACGACCCGGACCGGCCCGCCGGGGTCGGCAGCCTGGCGCAGGTCGTCGACGACCTGCGGGAACTGCGCCAACTCGGCGCGGAGGACGTGGTGTTGGACCCGTACCATGCGGACCCGGAGCAGACCCGCCACCCCGAGACGGCGTGGCGCGCCCTGACGGCCGTGGCCGAGGAATGGAGGAGGACGGCGTGATCACGACTGCCGACGAGGCGCTGCTGCGGCGCGCGATCGACATCGCGGCCCGGGCCGTGGAGTTGGGCGACGCCCCGTACGGCTCGCTGCTGGCCGGGCCGGACGGGACGGTGCTCGCCGAGGCGCACAACACCGTCCGGCGGGACGACGACATCACGGCGCACCCGAAGTTGAAGCTCGCCCGGTGGGCGGCCCGGGAGCTGGACGGGGAGGCGGCCGCCCGCGCCACCCTGTACACCAGCTGCCAGCCGTGCGGGATGTGCGCGGGGGCGCTGGTCCGGTCGGGGATCGGGCGGGTCGTGTACGCGCTCACGACCGAGCAGTTGGTCGCGCTCAATCCGGCGTCGGGGGCCTGGCCGGTGGTGGCGCAGGAGGGGCCGGCGCTGTTCGCGGAGGCGCGGGTGCCGATCGAGGCGTACTACCGGGGGGACTGAGAGCGGGAGTTGGGGCGGCGGCCGGTCGGGCCGGCGGCCCCTCGGGGTGCGAGGGGCCGCCGGGGTGGGGGGCGCGGTGAGTGGTCAGTCGTCGTCGGAGGGGGCGCCGGTCCGGGAGCCGGACGCGGGGCCGGACGGCGGGGTCGTGCCCGTCCCGGAGCTGCTGGGTCGGGCTTCGGCGGGGCCGGGTCGGGGATGTCGGCCATCGGGAGGGACTGCTTGGGGGTGCCGCGCAGGGCGTCGTTCATGGCGTCCCGCCAGATCGGGCCCGGGCCGTCGGCGCCGAACACCTCGGTGTGGTAGTCGCCGTTGATGGTGATGTTGCGCATCTCGACGCCGCCGGCCGGGCCGCCCAGCCAGACCGCGGTGGCCAACTGCGGGGTGTAGCCGTTGAACCAGGCGGCCTTCTTGTGGTCCGAGGTGCCCGTCTTTCCCGCGATCTGCCGGCCGTCCTTCAGGTTGAGCGCGGCGCCGGTGCCCTTGTTCTCGGTCACCCCGTTCAGGACGGTGTTCATCGCCCGGGCCGTCGAGTCGGAGAACACCTTCTCGCAGTGGCCGGGCGGGGCGGGGACGTCCTTGCCCTCCACCGTGGTGATCCTGGTGATGGCGACCGGGTCGCAGTGGGTGCCCTGGGCGGCGAAGGTCGCGTAGACGTTCGCCATGGTCAGCGGGCTCATCTCCTCGACGCCCAGGGCCATCGCCGGGACCTCCTCCAGCGGCTTGCCGCTGGCCTTGGCGGTGATGCCGAACTTGTTGGCCATCTGCTTGACCGCGCAGAGGCCGATGTCCTGCTCCATCTGCACGAAGTAGGTGTTGACCGAGAGGGCCATCGCCATCTTGAGCTGGTACGGGCCCTTCTCGTTCGCGGACTCGTTGGGCACCACCGTCTTGGGACGGCCGTCGTTGCGCCACGTCCCCTCGCAGGTCTTCATCGTCGGGTATTCGAGCTTGTTCGGCGCCGAGTACTCCTGGGTCGGCGGCAGGCCCGCCTCCAGGGCCGCGGCCGCGACGATCGGCTTGAACGTGGAGCCGGGCTGGAAGCCGTTGCCGCCGCCCATCGCGAAGTCGACGTTGAGGTTGACGACGGTCTGGTTCTTCTCGGTCGCCAGGCCGTACGGGCGGGTCTGGGCCATCGCCACGATCTTGCCCGTCCCGGGCTCGACCATGGTGGCGGCGGCGGAGACGGTGTCGGTGACCTTCACGTTGCTGCTCACCGCGTTCTGGGCGGCGGCCTGCTTGTCCGGGTCCAGCGTGGTGTAGATGTTCAGGCCGCCCTTGTCCCAGAACTTCTTCCGGTCCTCGGCGGTCTTGCCGAAGGCCGGGTCCTGCTTGACCACGTGGCGGACGTAGTCGCAGAAGAAGCCCATGCCGGCCTTGGCGGTGATGCAGCCGTTCTGCGGGTCCTTGTACTTGAGGCCCAGCGGGGCCGCCTTCGCCTCCTTCGCCTGGTCGGCGGTGATGTGCTTGTTCTCCAGCATCTTGTCGATCACGGTGTCCCGGCGCTTCTGCGCGGCCACCGGGTGCAGCTTCGGGTCGTACTGGGAGGGGTTCTGCACCAGGCCGGCGAGGGTGGCGGCCTCGGCGACGGTCAGGTCCTTGTTGCTCTTGCTGAAGTAGCGCTGGGAGGCGGCCTCCACGCCGTAGGCGCCGTTCCCGTAGAAGGTGATGTTGAGGTAGTTGGTGAGGATCTGGTCCTTCGGCAGTTCCTCGTCCAGCTTGATCGCGATCTTGAGTTCCTGGATCTTGCGGCCCAGGGTCTTGCGCTGCGCCTCCTTGACGGCGTCCTTGTCGTCGCCGGCGTTCTCCACGTTGACGTTCTTCACGTACTGCTGGGTGAGGGTGGAGGCGCCCTCGGCGGCGGTGCCCTTCTCCGCGTTCTTGCCGAGCGCGCGCAGGACGCCCTTGAGGTCGACGGCGCCGTGCTCGTAGAAGCGGGCGTCCTCGATGTCCACCTGGGCGTGCCGCATGTACGGCGACATCTGGTCGGCGGGCAGGACGGTGCGGTCGCGCTCGTAGACCTTGGCGATCAGGCCGCCCTTGGCGTCGAAGACCTGGGTGGCCTGGGTGAGCGGCGGGGTCTTGAAGTCGTCGGAAATGTCGTCGAAGCCTTCCGCGGTGCTCTTCGCGGTCAGTCCGAGGCCCCCGGCGACCGGCAGCACCAGGCCCGCCAGCAGCACGCCGGACACGACGCTCACACCCACGAAGGTCGCACCGAGACGGGCCAGCCGGACCGGCGACCTGCGGGCCGGCCGGGCGTCGTCGCTGTCGGCGGAATTTCGTATCGGCGGGAGTTTCGATTCCATTCCGGAATGCTAACCGTCGTTCCTCGCTGGGCGAACGAATTTTCGGCCGGGACTGTCACGGCCTTGCAACAGATGGGTAGTGGGGCTCAGGAAGGGTGGATCGTATGCGAACTCCATGAATGTGGGGGAATTCTTTGTTGCGTACTCGAATCAATGCGCCCGGCGGGCGTGGCCTTCCCCTCCCCGGTTCCCCTCCACCACTCTGATGCGGTGGGAGGGGCGAAACGTTGCGCCCGCGCCGGGGGGAGAGCCGTCCCCGTGTCCGTTTCAACGGGCGCCGGCGGCCGCGCCGTTCACGGCGGCCCTGCGGGAGCGGGAGCGGGGGCGGCGGGGCGCGGTGACGGCGGCCTGCGGGACGATGGGTTCGTGGCAGAGCGGAGATACGAGTACGCGCCGGCGGGGACGCTGCCGGGGTTGTTGCAGCGCGGGCGGGGCCTGGGGGCACGGATGGCGGCGGAGGACCCGGCGGCCGCCGCCGAGCTGGTGTACGGCTGCGTCCGCTGGGAGTGGCGCTGGGACGCGGGGGCCGACGACCGGGACCTGTACCTGGCGCGGCTGATCCGGGACCTGGAGCTGCCGCTCGGCCCGGTGGTCGAGCTGCTGGCCGCTGGGGACGAGGAGACCCGGGACCGGGCGACCGGCGTGCTGGAGCTGCTGGTGCTCGGCGGCTCCGAGCAGGCCCGGGCGGCGCTGCCGGGGTACGTCCCGGAGGAGGAGGGCCCGGCTCCGCGGCCTCGGCAGCGGCCGCCGGACCCCTGCCCCGACCGGGACAGCGCGAGCCTGCTGGACCAGCTGCGCGACCCGGCGGTGAGCGAGGGCGTCAAGGTGACCGCGCTCCGCGCGCTGTCGCGCCGCCCGCCGGAACCCGCGCTGATCGAGCTGGTGCCCGGGCTGGGCGCCGCCGACGGCACCCGGCAGCTGCCGTACCTGCACCGGGCGCTGGAGCCGCTGGCCGAGCGGGCCGTGCCGGCCGCCCGGGAGTGGGCGGCCTCGGACCGGGAGTGGCTCGCCGGACTGGGGACGGAGGTGCTGGCCGCCCACGGCGACGAGGGCGATGTGCCGCTCCTGCTCGCCGAGCTGGAGCGGCACTGGGTGGACGGGGTCTGGTGCGGGCCGGATGGTCTGGCGCGCGGGCTGGCGAGGTTCGGGTCGGGGGCGGGCGGGGCGGTGTCGTTGCTGCGGCGGTTCTGGCTGTACACCCCGCACTCGTACGAGCGGGCCGCGTACCTGGAAGCCCTGGCGGCGCTGGGGTCGGCGGGGATGGACGAGGCGTTCACCGAGTCGCTCTGGGACTGCGAATCCGGTGCCCGGCTGTCGGGGATCGCCCACGCTCCGGAACGGCCCGAGGTGGGAGCCCGGTTGCGCTACCTGCGCGACGATCCGATGGAGGAGGGGGAGGTCCGGGCGGCCGCGGGGCGACGTCTCGCGGAGGGCCGGGCGGGCTAGAGTGGACGCGTGAACGCGTGAGTGACGGTCCGGACCCCGAGAGGCGTTCCGGGCCACCTCCATTTCCAGGGCTTTCTCCCCCTGTGACCTGCGCGTTCGCCGGCCCGCCAGATCAGCACCAGAGCCTCCGGAGGCCCCGCCTTGAGCGATCAGCCGTTCGCGCATCTGCACGTCCACACCGAGTACTCGATGCTGGACGGTGCCGCCCGGTTGAAGCAGATGTTCAAGGAGGTCGAGCGGCTGGGGCAGTCCCACGTCGCGATGACCGACCACGGCAACATGTACGGCGCCGCCGAGTTCCACCGGCAGGCGACCGAGGCCGGGATCACGCCGGTGATCGGCATCGAGGCGTACGTCGCCCCCGAGTCCCGCTCCAACACCAAGCGCATCCTGTGGGGCCAGCCGCACCAGAAGCGGGACGACGTCTCCGCGTCCGGCGCGTACACCCACAAGACCATCTGGGCCCGGAACAAGGAGGGCCTGCACAACCTCTTCAAGCTGACCTCGCGCTCCTACTCCGAGGGCTGGCTGGTGAAGTGGCCGCGGATGGACAAGGAGCTGATCTCCGAGCTGTCCGGCGGCCTGATGGCCACCACCGGCTGCCCGTCCGGCGAGGTGCAGACCCGGCTGCGGCTGGGCCAGTTCGACGAGGCGGTGAAGTCCGCGGCCGACTACCAGGACATCTTCGGCAAGGAGAACTACTTCCTGGAGCTGATGGACCACGGCCTGGACATCGAGAAGCGGGTCCGCGACGGGCTGCTGGAGATCAGCAAGAAGCTGAACATCCCGCCGGTGGTCACCAACGACTCGCACTACACCACCGAGGCCGACGCCGGCGCCCACGACCTGCTGCTCTGCGTGCAGACCGGCAAGAACCTCTCGGACCCGGACCGCTTCCGCTTCGACGGCACCGGCTACTACATCAAGTCCGCCGCCGAGATGTACGCGCTGGACTCCTCGGACGCCTGGCAGGAGGGCTGCCGCAACAGCCAGCTGCTGGTCGCCTCCCGGGTCGACACCGAGGGCATGTTCAAGTTCCGGAACCTGATGCCCCGGTTCCCGATCCCGGAGGGCTTCGAGTCCGAGGCGGACTTCTTCAAGTCCCAGGTCTGGGAGGGCATGGACTGGCGCTTCCCGAACGGGTACGACGAGGAGCACAAGAAGCTCGCCGAGTACGAGATGGACACCATCATCCAGATGGGGTTCCCGGCGTACTTCCTCGTGGTCGCCGACTTCATCATGTGGGCCAAGGGCCAGGGCATCGCGGTGGGCCCGGGCCGCGGTTCGGCGGCCGGTTCGCTGGTCGCCTACGCGATGGGCATCACCGACCTCGACCCGATCCCGCACGGCCTGATCTTCGAGCGCTTCCTCAACCCCGAGCGCATCTCCATGCCCGACGTCGACATCGACTTCGACGAGCGCCGGCGCGGTGACGTGATCCGGTACGTGACGGAGAAATGGGGGGCCGACAAGGTCGCCATGATCGTCACGTACGGCACCATCAAGGCGAAGGCCGCCATCAAGGACTCCTCCCGGGTCCTCGGCTACCCGTACGCGATGGGCGACCGGATCACCAAGGCGATGCCGCCGGACGTCATGGGCAAGGGCATCCCGCTCTCCGGCATCACGGACAGCAGCCACCCCCGCTACGGCGAGGCGGGCGAGATCCGCGGGCTGTACGAGAACGACCCGGACGTCCGGAAGGTCATCGACACCGCGCGCGGCATCGAGGGCCTGATCCGCCAGCCCGGCGTGCACGCGGCCGGCGTCATCATGTCCGCGGAGCCGCTGACCGACCACATCCCGGTCTGGACCCGGCACACCGACGGCGTCACCATCACGCAGTTCGACTACCCCACTTGCGAGGGCCTCGGCCTCCTCAAGATGGACTTCCTCGGCCTGCGCAACCTGACGATCATGGACGACGCCGTCAAGGCGATCGAGAAGAACAAGGGCGTCAAGATCAACCTGCTTGATCTGCCCCTCGACGACAAGCCGACCTACGAACTGCTCTCCCGCGGCGACACCCTCGGCGTCTTCCAGCTCGACGGCGGGCCGATGCGCTCGCTGCTGCGCCTGATGAAGCCCGACAACTTCGAGGACATCTCCGCCGTCCTCGCGCTGTACCGGCCGGGCCCGATGGGCGTCAACTCCCACACCAACTACGCGCTGCGCAAGAACGGGCAGCAGGAGATCACCCCGATCCACCCGGAGCTGGAGGAGCCCCTGGAGGAGGTGCTCCGGCCCACCTACGGCCTGATC
This sequence comes from Kitasatospora sp. NPDC059088, assembly GCF_042738155.1. NCBI lineage: Bacteria > Bacillati > Actinomycetota > Actinomycetes > Kitasatosporales > Streptomycetaceae > Kitasatospora > Kitasatospora sp. NPDC059088. Next base: position 21,044 of record NZ_JBHYGR010000095.1, read on the forward strand.
GTCTACCAGGAGCAGGTGCAGAAGGCCGCGCAGATCCTGGCCGGCTACTCGCTCGGCCAGGCCGACCTGCTGCGCCGTGCGATGGGCAAGAAGAAGAAGGAGATCCTGGAGGCGGAGTTCGTCCCCTTCCAGAAGGGCTGCCGCGAGCGCGGCTACTCCGACGCGGCCATCCAGGCGGTGTGGGACGTCCTCGTCCCCTTCTCCGGCTACGCGTTCAACAAAGCGCACACCGCCGGGTACGGGCTGGTCTCGTACTGGACGGCGTACCTCAAGGCCAACTACCCGGCCGAGTACATGTCCGGGCTGCTCACCTCCGTCAAGGACGACAAGGACAAGTCGGCGGTCTACCTCAACGAGTGCCGCAAGATGGGCATCCAGGTGCTGCCGCCGGACGTCAACGAGTCGGACTCGGACTTCACGCCGCACGGCAGCGAGACCGTCCGGTTCGGCCTGACCGCGATCCGCAACGTCGGCGGGCCGGTGGTCGAGTCGATGATCCGCACCCGGAAGGCGAAGGGGAAGTTCGCCTCCTTCCCGGACTTCCTGGAGAAGGTGGAGTCGGTGGTCTGCAACAAGCGGACCGTCGAATCGCTGATCAAGGCCGGCTCCTTCGACTCGCTCGGGCACACCCGCAAGGGCCTGAGCGCGCAGTTCGAGCCGATGATCGACAACGTCGTCGGGGTGAAGCGCAAGGAGGCCGAGGGGCAGTTCGACCTCTTCGGCGGCGACACCGCCTCGGACGAGCCGAGCTTCGGACTGGACGTCGTGTTCTCCGAGGAGGAGTGGGAGAAGTCCTTCCTGCTCACCCAGGAGCGGGAGATGCTCGGCCTGTACGTCTCCTCGCACCCGCTGCACGGCATCGAGCACGTGCTCGCCGACAAGGCGGACTGCGCGGTCGCGGACCTCGCGGAGCGCCCGGACGGGACGATCGTCACCATCGGCGGCATCATCTCGGGCCTCCAGCGGAAGATGACCAAGCAGGGCAACGCCTGGGCGATCGCCACCGTCGAGGACCTGGCGGGCTCGATCGACTGCATGTTCTTCCCGGCGAGCTACCAGCTGGTCTCCTCCCAACTCGTCGAGGACGCCGTGGTGTTCGTGCGCGGCAAGCTGGACAAGCGGGAGGACGTGCCGCGGCTGATGGGCATGGAGCTGTCCGCCCCGGACCTCTCCAACGCCCACGCCGAGGCGCCGATCGTCATCAACATCCCGTCCGGGAAGGTCACCCCGCCGCTGGTCGCCCGGCTCAGCGAGGTGCTGACCCACCACAAGGGCACGACCGAGGTGCGGGTGCGGCTGGAGGGGCGCACCAAGACCACGGTGCTGCGGCTGGACCGGCACCGGGTGAAGTCCGACCCGGCGCTGTTCGGGGACTTGAAGCAGCTGCTCGGGCCGAGCTGCCTGGTGGTCTGACCGGGGGAAGGGTGGCGGGGCGTTCGTCAGCCCCCGCTGCCCAGCCCCGGCGGGACGGCCGTGTGGAGCGCCGAGACGAAGGCCGAGATCGCCGGGTGGGAGCCCGCGCCGGCCCGGAAGGCGGCGCGGGTGCGGCGGTACATCGGCAGCCGGGTGAGGACCACGCCGGGCGGGGGCTGGGCGGTGCCCAGGTGGGGGACCAGCGCCACCCCCTGGCCCGCGGCGACGAGTGAGAGCACCGTGGTGAAGTCGTCGATCTGGTGCCGGATCCGGGGCGCGAAGCCCGCCGCCTCGCAGGCACGGACGGCCATGGTGTGGCAGAGCGTGCCCGGCGGGGAGGTGATCCACGGCGCGCCGCGCTGCTCGGCGAGCACCGCCGGGGCGCGGGCGGCCAGGTACATCGGCTCGGTGAAGACCGGGCGGGTCACGGCCAGGCCCGGTTCCGGGTCGGCCGGGACGAGGTCGTACTCGTGCACCAGCGCCACGTCCAGCTCGCCCGCGCGCAGCGCCGCGCCGACGGCCGCCGGGTCCACCTCGGTGACCATCGGCTCCAGCCCCGGGTGCCAGGAGGCCAGCCCGGCGAGCACCGCCGGGATGATCGCGCGGGCCGCCGAGGGGTAGGTGCCGATCCGCAGCGGACCGGCCAACCCCCTTTTGGCGTGGGCGAGTTCGGCGTCCGCCTGTTCCAGCAGGGCGAGTACGGACTCGGCGTGGCGGACCAGGCCCCGCCCGGCCGGGGTGAGGGTGACCCGCCGCCCGGTGCGCTCCAGCAGCGGGACGCCGGCCTCCTTCTCCAGGACGGACAGCTGCTGGGACACCGCCGAGGCGCTGAACGACAGGGCCTCGGCGACGGCCGCGATGGTGCCGAGGTGGGCGAGTTCGCGCAGCAGGCGCAGACGTCGGACATCGAGCATCGGCCCAGCTTACGAGAAGCGTCGGAAATGTGAACTGGACCCGGGCGATCACCGGACCGCAGGATCGTCGGTATGGAACTCAAGGGCATCCACGTCCCCCTGATCACCCCCTTCGCCGCCGACGGCTCCGTCGCCCTCGACGCGCTGGAGAAGCTCGCGCACGAGGTCCTGGACGCCGGGGCGGCCGGCCTGGTCGCGCTCGGCACCACCGGCGAGCCCGCCGCGCTCACCGCCGAGGAGCGGGACGCGGTGGTCGACGTCGCCGCGGCCGCCTGCGCCGCGCGCGGGGCCCAGCTGACCGTCGGTGCCTCCGGCGGCGACACCCGGGCCGTCGGCGAGGCGCTGGCCGTGCTCGGCGCGCGGGTGCCGGGGGCGGCGGCGCTGGTCACCACGCCCGCCTTCGTCCGGGCCGGCGAGGCCGGGACGGTCGCGCACTTCCGGGCCCTGGCCGCGGGCAGCCCGTTGCCGCTGGTCGTCTACCACATCCCGTACCGCACCGGGCAGCAGCTCTCCACCGCCGCGCTGCGCGAACTGGCCGCGATCGAGGGCGTGGTGGGCGTCAAGTACGCGACCGGCGGGCTGGACCAGACGGCGGCCGAACTGCTCGCCGAGGCCCCCGCCGGGTTCGCCTTCCTCACCGGGGAGGACGCCTTCCTGTCGCCGATGCTGGCGCTGGGCGCGGCCGGCGGCATCCTCGCCTCCGCGCACCTGGCGACCGCCCGCTTCGTCGAGCTGTACGAGGCCTGGCGGGCCGGGGACGTCGAGCGGGCCCGGGAGCTGGGGCACCGGCTGACCGGGCTGGCGCTGTCCGCCTTCACGGCGCCGAACCCGACGGTGACCAAGGGCGTGCTGCACGCCCAGGGGCGGATCCCGACCCCGGACGTGCGGCTGCCGCTGCTGCCGGCCGGGGAGGCGGAGGTCGCGGCCGCGCTGGCCCTCGCCAATGGTCTGGACCACTGAGGGCTGTCCGGAGCCCCTCTCACACCGTGGAATACCAGGTCGCCCCACCCGCGTGACAAGGCATGATGGGCAGAGTGCGGCTGTAGACAGCACCATTCAGAGGAGTAGTCGGAATGAAGATCGGCATTGTCGGTGCCACCGGCCAGGTCGGCAGCGTGGTCCGCGAGATCCTGGCCGAGCGGGCTGGTCGTGAAGGCGGACTGGGCCCGGTGGAGCAGCTGCGGCTGTTCGCCTCGGCCCGTTCGGCCGGGCGCACGCTGCCCTGGCAGGGCACCGAGGTCACCGTCGAGGACGCTGCCACGGCCGACTACACCGGCCTGGACATCGTGATCTTCTCGGCCGGCGGCTCCACCTCCAAGGCCCTGGCCCCCAAGGTCGCCGCCTCCGGAGCCGTCGTCATCGACAACTCCTCCGCCTGGCGCCGTGACCCCGAGGTCCCGCTGGTCGTCTCCGAGGTCAACCCGGAGGCCATCGCCGACCGCCCCAAGGGGATCATCGCCAACCCCAACTGCACCACCATGGCCGCCATGCCCGTGCTGCGCCCGCTGCACGAGGAGGCGGGGCTCGCCGCCCTGGTCGTCTCCACCTACCAGGCCGTCTCCGGCAGCGGCGTCGCCGGTGTCGCCGAACTCCAGGACCAGGCCGCCAAGGTCGTGGACGGCGCCTCCGCGCTCGCCCACGACGGCTCCGCCGTCGAGTTCCCCGAGCCCAAGGTCTACCGGCGGCCGATCGCCTTCAACGTGGTGCCGCTGGCCGGCTCCATCGTCGAGGACGGCTCCAACGAGACCGACGAGGAGCAGAAGCTCCGCCACGAGAGCCGCAAGATCCTCGGCATCCCCGGGCTCAAGGTCGCCGGCACCTGCGTGCGCGTCCCGGTCTTCTCCGGCCACTCGCTGCAGATCAACGCCCGCTTCGAGCGCCCGATCAGCCCCGAGCGCGCCGCCGAGCTGCTCGCCGCCGCCCCCGGCGTCGAGCTGTCCGAGATCCCCACCCCGCTCCAGGCCGCCGGCCAGGACCCGAGCTACGTGGGCCGGATCCGGGCCGACGAGACGGTGGAGCACGGCCTGTCGCTGTTCGTCTCCAACGACAACCTGCGCAAGGGCGCGGCGCTCAACGCCGTCCAGCTCGCCGAGCTGGTCGCCGCCGAGCTCAAGGGCTGACCCGGGTCAACCCCGCGTGACGTTTGGCGGGCCCCGTCGTTGAACGGGGCCCGCCTTCGTGTTTCTTTGCGACTCATTGGGGCGGCTGTTGCGTGACCGGGACATCCGCCGAGGTTCGGGCCCCGAACCATGGGGAAAAGGTGACCCAACGATCGGGCGGTCAGGGGGCCCCTCACCCCGCACGCCGGGTCGACGGGCGGACCGCCCACCCAGACCGACCATCGAGGGCGAGCGGAAAGAGGTGCGCGGATGGACCGCTGTGTCGTCCTGGTGGATGCCGGATACCTGTTGGGCGCCGCCGCCAGCCTGCTCGCCGGAGACCCCTCCCGCTCCAAGGTCACCGTCGACCACACCGCGCTGATCAGCGCCCTGCGCGAACGCGCCGAGGCCGAGACCGGGCTGCCGCTGCTGCGGATCTACTGGTTCGACGCGGCCCCCGACCGCCGCCCGATGCCCGAGCACCGGCGGCTGCGGGTGCTGCCCCGGGTCACCGTGCGGCTGGGCGCCCTCACCCGGGCCGAGGGGCGCTGGGTGCAGAAGGGCGTCGACGCCGCGATGCACGCCGAGCTCTCCGAACTCGCCCGCAACCGGGCCTGCGCGGACGTCGTCCTGATCACCGGCGACGGGGACCTGCTGCCCGGCATGATGACCGCCAAGGAGCACGGCGTGGCCGTGCACCTGTGGGCGTTGCAGGCCGCCGACGGGGACTTCAACCAGTCCGAGGACCTGGTCGGCGAGGCCGACGAGCGGCGGGTCCTGGACCGCGAGTGGATCGAGGGGTCCTTCTCGCTGCGCGACCACTCCACCGTCTTCCCGGCGCCCGGGACGGGCGGCGCCCGGCAGGAGATCGCCAAGATCCTCGCCGCCCCGCCGGCCCCGCTGCCCAGCGTGGTGCCCCCCGGCGTGCGGCCGGCCGCCGCCGAGGCGGGGCCCGAGGAGCCCGCCGTCAACGGGCGGCCCCAGCCGGCCACCGCCCTGCGGGTGGTGCCCACCCCGAAGGACCTCGCCGGGCGGGTCTCGGCCGTCACCCAGATCACCGCGGCGGCGAACGGGCACGCCAACGGGCACGCCAACGGACACGCCGCGGCCGGGCAGGCCACCAACGGGCAGGTGGCCGGCGGACCGGTGCTGCGGTGGTCCTCCGACCGGGGCTGGGTCGACCGGCCCGCCCCCGAGCCCTCCGTCACCGCCGGGGACGGCCTGCCCACGCTGGCCCAGCTCACCACCGCCGAACAGCGCTGGGCCGACCGCGAGGAGGACATCACCACCATCGGCGGCGACGCCCACGAGGTCGGGCAGGTCTTCGCCCGCCGCTGGAGCGACCGCCTCGGCGACCTCGAACGGCTCACCCTGCTCTGGCCCGACTACCCGCGCATCCCGCACCGGGTCGACGGCGAGCTGCTGCGCTACGCGGCCCGCTTCGGACTGCTCGCCCACAAGGACGACCAGATCGACGAGCACGACCGCTACGCCATCCGGGCGGGGTTCTGGAAGGAACTGGCGGTCCGGGTCCCGGGCGGGTCGATGGTGGTGGACGACTGACGCGCCCCGGCGGGCTCCGGCTTCCCCCGGCTTCCGCCTGGCTTCCCCCGGCGATCGGGCCTCGGCGATCGGCCCCCGTTGTCCGGTTCGCCCGTGTGAGCGCGTAAAGTCTCCGGTCGTGGAAGAGACGGCCGGGCGAGCACCCCAGGACACCCCCGCGCCGTGCGTCGCCGTACGCGAACTGGTCCGGACCTACCGCACCGGACGTGGCGCCGCCGCCACCGAGATCCGGGCCAACGACGGGATCAGCCTGACCGTCCGCGCGGGCGAGGTCTTCGGGCTGCTCGGCCCCAACGGCGCCGGGAAGTCCACCCTCGTCCGCCAGCTCACCGGCCTGCTGCGGCCGGACTCCGGCACCGTCGAACTGCTCGGGCACGACATCGTGCGGCACCCGGAGCGGGCCGCCCGGCTGCTCGGCTACCTCGGGCAGGAATCCACCGCGCTGGACGAGCTGACCGTCGCGCTGGCCGCCGAGACCACCGGACGGCTGCGCGGGCTCTCGCGCGCGGCGGCCCGCGGCGCGGCCGCGGACGTCCTCACCGAACTCGGGCTGGAGCCGATCGCCGCCCGGCCGCTGGCCAAGCTGTCCGGCGGGCAGCGGCGGCTCGCCTGCTTCGCGGCCACCCTGGTGGGGGAGCGGCCGCTGCTCGTCCTGGACGAACCCACCACCGGCATGGACCCGGTCGCCCGGCGGGCCGTCTGGTCGGCCGTCGACCGGCGGCGGGCCGAGCACGGGACGACGGTGCTGCTGGTCACCCACAACGTGATCGAGGCGGAGACCGTGCTCGACCGGGTCGCCGTGATCGACGAGGGCCGGGTGATCGCCTGCGACACGCCCGGCGGACTCAAGGCCCTGGTGGACGGCGACGTCCGGCTCGACCTGGTCTGGCGGGACGAGGCGCCGATCGGCGTCCCCGCCGTCGCCGAACTGGCCGCGCGCGCCGAACGCACCGGACGCCGCTGGACCGTCCGCACCACCCCCGAGCAGGCCCGCGAACTGGTCGCCGCCGTCACCACCGGCCCGGCCTTCGCCGCCCTCGACGACTTCACCCTCGCCACCCCGAGCCTTGAGGACGCCTACCTCAAGCTGGGCGGCCGCCACGGAGGACTGGCCAAGTGACGCTGCTCTCGGTGCCCCCGCAGACCGGCCGGTCCACGGCCGGCGCCGCCCCGCTCGCCCCCGCCGCCCGGCTGCTGCCCGCCCTCGCCGCGGTGTACCGGGCGCAGCTCACCCGGGCGAAGGTCGCGCGGATCCCGCTGCTGTTCGTGGCCACCTTCCAGTCCGTCGGCATCCTGGTGATGATGCGGGGCGTCGTGGACGGCGGGCAGACCTCGGCGGCGCGGTCGGTGGTCGCCGGGTCGAGCGTGCTGGTGGTGGCGTTCGTCGCGCTCAACCTGCTGGCCCAGTACTTCGGGAAGCTCCGCGCCACCGGCGGCCTCGACCACTACGCGACGCTGCCCGTCCCGGCCGCCTCGGTGGTGCTCGGCGCGGCCGCCGCGTACGCCTCGTTCACGCTGCCCGGCACGCTCGTCACGGCGGGCATCGGCGCGGTGATGTTCGGGCTGCCGCTCGGACAGCTGTGGGTGCTGCTCGCCGTGGTACCGCTCGCCGGGGCCGCGCTGTCCGGGCTGGGCGCGGCCTGCGGGCTGCTGGCGCCGCGGCAGGAGATCGCGACGATGCTGGGGCAGCTCGGCATGTCGGCGGCGCTGCTGCTCGGCGTGCTGCCGGTCGACCACCTGCCGCAGCCGGTGCTGTGGCTGCGCGACCTGCTGCCGTCGACGTACGGGGTGGAGGCGTTCGCGCGGACCTTCGCGCCGGCCCCGGACTGGGGGATGGTGCTCGCCGACCTCGGGGTCTGCGCGGGGGTGGGCGTGGTGTCGCTGGCCCTGGCCACCTGGGCGTACCGGCGGGCCGTCGCGCGGTAGGGCGCGCCTTCCGGATCTTGCCGGGTGGGTGGTGCGGTGGGCGGTGCGGCCGTTCGGACGGACGTCGTGAAACGATGGGACCCGTGACCGTACCGAACACACCTCCGGAACCCGCCCGCGCCGACGTGCCGGCCGAGCCGGGAGCCGTACCCGACCCGTTCGCACCGCCGCCGGCCTCCGACCAGGAGCCGCCCGCCGGCCTGCCCGCCGTGCCGCCCGCGGGCGTGCACCGGGTGCCGGACGAGCTGCGGATCGGCGCCGGGGTGGTGCTGGTGTGCCTGCTGGCCGGACTGGCGATGGCCGGGCTGTGGGCCTGGCTGGCGCCCAAGGTGCCGCTGGTCGTGGACGGCGACCGGATCCTCTACGTGGACCCCGAGGGCGAGCAGCGGGCCGGTGCCGACGCGGTGTTCGTGCTGATCGGGCTGGGCGCCGGCATCCTCACCGCGCTCGGCGCCTTCCTGGTGACCCGCAAGCGCGGCGGCGGGATCGCGGTCGCGCTGGGGCTGGCGATCGGCGGACTGCTCGGCTCGTACGGGGCCTGGAAGCTCGGCCGCTGGCTCGGGCCGAGCGACAACCTGATCGGCGAGGCCCGGCGGGTCGGCAACGGCGGGCACTTCGACGCGAGCATCGACCTGGGGGCGCTGGGCGCGCTGCTGGTGTGGCCGATGGCGGCGATGGTGGTGCTGCTGGCGCTGTCGGCGGCGTTCGGGAAGCGGGAGGAGGACCCGCCGCCGTACTGGGGGGTGCCGGCGGGGTCGTACGGGGACCCTGCGGGGCCTCCTGCGGAGACGCCGGTGGACGCCGGGCAGGTCGCTCCGGCGGAGACGGCTCCGGTCGATGCCGCTCCGGCGCCGGAGGAGCGGCGGCAGGGCTGAGTGCTTGAGCGGGGCGGAGGGGCGACGGCCGGGTACAGGCCAGGGCCCTCCGCCCCGTGAAGAATCCCCGTGCCCCCTTTGGGGGTGCGGGGATCCTGTTCGTTCAGCGGGCGATCGGGGCGGTGCGGGCGCGGGTGAGGGCGATCAGGTCGGCGGGGGCCAGTTCCACTTCGAGGCCTCGGCGGCCCGCCGACACGTAGACGGTGGGGTGGGTGAGGGCGCTGGCGTCGACCACGGTGCGCAGCGGGCGGCGCTGGCCGAGCGGGGAGATGCCGCCGAGGACGTAGCCGCTGCTGCGTTCGGCGGCGGCCGGGTCGGCCATCGCGGCGCGCTTGCCGCCGACGGCCGTGGCCAGGGCCTTGAGGTCGAGCTGGCCGGCGACCGGGACGACGCCGACGGTGAGGGTGCCGTCCACGTCGGCGACCAGGGTCTTGAAGACCCGTTCGGCGGCCACGCCCAGGGCCTCGGCGGCCTCGCCGCCGTAGGAGGCGGCGGCTGGGTCGTGCGCGTAGGCGTGGACGGTGTAGGGGACGGCGGCGGTCTCCAGGGCGACGGTCGCGGGCGTGCCCTGGCCGCCCTTCTTCGGCTTCTTGGCCATGGGTGGGCGGTCCTCGGTCAGTTGGGGCTGAACGACTGGCGGGTGAGGTCGACCGCGGGCAGCGAGGGCAGCCAGCTGAGCACCGCGCTCTCGCGGCGCAGCAGGTCGAGCTCGGTGCGCAGCCGCTGGGCGGTGTCGGGGCAGGCGAGCAGCTGCTGCTTGACCGGGGTCTCGAACACCGAGGCGGCGGCGACCAGGTAGGAGAGCACCTGGGGGTCGTCCGGGAGCTGCTGGCGGCCGTGGGTGCTGGCCTCGCGGGCTCCCGCCAGGCGCTTCTGGTAGACCCGGAAGGCCCGCTCGACCTCGGCGGCGAGCGCGCCGGAGCCCTCGCCGGGGCGCTCCTCGACCAGCTCGACCTCACCGGTCAGGTACAGGCCGCCGACGTCGACCGAGCTGATCCGGAACCGGGTGGTGCCGGTGACCAGCAGCTCGTAGCGCCCGTCGGGCTGGGGCTGGACGGAGGAGACGTCGGCGACGCAGCCGAGGTGGTACATCGCCTCCAGCGGATCCCCGGTGACGGTGCCCAGGCCGTCCAGCGGCCCGGCCGGGCCCTCCTCGGCCGGCCGGACCGGGGCGGTCTCGCGGCCGTCCTTGATGGCGAGCACGCCGAAGCGGCGCGGCTCGTCCTCGGGCTGTTCGAGCAGATCGGCGACGAGCCGGCGGTATCGCTCCTCGAAGACGTTCAGGGGCAGCACCAGGCCCGGGTAGAGCACGGTGTTCAGCGGGAAGAGCGGCAGCCGTTCTGTCACGGCGGACAGCGTAGTTCTTCGGGGCCGGGCTTTGTCGCGCAGTAACCGCAGCCCCGCCCCGCGGACACGCACCGTGTTCACGCGGTGGCGACCAGCCCGCCCCCGCGCAAGGCCGCGCGGGCACGGGCGGCGCCGCCGGGCGTGGCTGCGGCGCCACTGCCGATCGTGAGGGTCCTGGCGCCGCCGAGGCCCGCACACGGGCGGCAGATGCCGGGGCGGGGTACCGGGTCGTGGCACTTGGCGCACTCCGCGGGTGTGGCCTGAGGTGCACGGGCGGGCGGCAGCTTGCGTTGGAGGCGGTCGCGCAGGATCGCCACCGGGGAGTGCAGCGGCGAGGGCAGGCCGGGAAGCAGGGCGTGGGCCAACTCGGCCGCCGTGCTGCCGCGTTCCAGCCACTGGGCGACGAGCGGTGCCAGTTGCTGCGCCTCGGCCGCGCCGAGGCGCAGCCGGGGCTCGGGCCGGATCGCGCGGAAGAGTGCGGACACCGCCCTGCGGGTCTGCTCGTCCGCTCGCGTCAACTGGGCGGGGAGGGTGGGTACTTCTCCCGGGTCCTTTACTACAGGACTGTCAGGCGGACCGGCCTCGGGCTCACCGGGGTCCGAGGAGCGGGCACTCGGTGACGCCGGTCGCTGCGGGGCGTCGTACACGTGCACATCGGTACGGAGCGTGCCGTCGGGCATCCGGACCGTCTCGACCCGGTAGTACCCGGCGTCCTTGAGCTCGTTGAGCGCCCTGCGGACGGCGCCGCGCCCCTGCGGGCTGCTGTCGGCCGTGTGCCGTCCGTCCTCGCGCCAGCCGTCGGGGCGGGAGAGGAGATCGGAGAGGAGGCCCCGGGCGGTGTAGCTGAGGCGACGGTCCTGGAGGAGGCCGTTCGGAAGTACGGTGAAACAGCGCGCGTGGGCGCTACGATGAATCTGCATGGGGAGTGTGTGCTCCTGGTGCCAGACCCCGGGGTGTTCCAGCACCGCCGGGGTCTTCTATGTTCTGTTGATGATGCGGAAAGTAGCACAGTCGCTACACGGAGTGCCAACCATTCGGGGGAATCCGCAGTTGGGAGGGACAGGCGACGGTGAGGTCTGCCTGACGGCACCCGAAGCGATCCAGCGGTATGGCCGAAGGTGCCTAGCGCACCACGGGGATCTCCCCGGAGCGCCAGTCGGCCAGCCGCTTGCGGATGTTCGACACCATCGGCAGCCCGTCCGTCTCGTCCGGGGTGAACCACGCCACCTCGTGGGACTCATCGGACACCCGCAACTCCCCACCGAGCGGGCGTCCGAGGAGGCAGATCGAGAACTCCTGGCGGACCTCGCCATCGTCGTAGGCGAAGACGTGGCCGGGGTCGGTGTAGGTGCCGACGATCCCGGTGATCTCGATATCGATGCCGGTCTCCTCGCGCGTCTCGCGGACACCGCAACCGGCGAGCGACTCACCGATGTCCATCTTGCCGCCGGGCAGGGCCCACATCCCGTTGTCGGTCCGGCGCTGGAGCAGAACGCGGCCCGCGCCGTCGACCACGACGACGGAAGCGGCCGGGACCAGCGAGTTCGCCTTGGGGGCGTTCGGGTCGTCCTCGTAATCACGCCTGGGCACGATCCACCACCTCTGCTGCCGGGACCGATACATCCCGCCCCTTCGCCCACAAGTCCTCGATGTGGCCCGCGAAGCGATCGAATACGCCGTCGTCCTGGGCCCGCCTGAGGTGCATCATCGGAGCGTCATGGCCGATCCTACCCGGCAGCAGCGATGTGACGATCATGTCGTCGTCGAAGCGGAAGACGCTCAGTGAGACGTGTGCGGTCTCGTATCGCGCCTCGATCGGCGTGTCCCGTAGCTTGGCCAGCTCGGACAGGGTGACCTCGATCCGGGTCGAAAGGCTCAGCGGCACGCCCTCCTCCAGCTCCCGCTGACGGGTGACCGGATGTCCGGGCTCACCAAGAATGAAGCGAACCTGGACGCCGGCCTCCGCCTTCTGCCGTAGCAGGCCGCCGAAGTTCGCGTGCTCCAGCCAAAGGAAGTAGTTGGTGTACCCGGCGAACGTCATCTCCCGAGTTGCCCCCCTTATCAACTGACGCCACAGCGAAGCCGGCGCTGCCGACCGGTACGGGTACATCTGCACCAGCTCCCGATCTGGCCCCGACTTCACGAGTTGCTGTACGGATGGCCAGAGCACGGCTTCCTCCTCACCCAGGGCCTTACTGGCGGCTGAGCGATGTCGAGCATGGGGCTCGCGCGAGGGGTTGGCGAGCCACCGGTCGACGGTCTTGGGATCGACCCCGCACACACGCGCGAGCCTGGACGAGGTCATGTTGGCACGGGCCATTGCGTCACGGAGCGGGCTGTTCACCGACCGACCTTCCACGTTGGGGACGTTTCAAGGTCTACCAGTCAGACGTCCTAAACGTCCCGAAAACGCGGTATGACGTCCTGTCAGAGTGCCCGACGATTCGAGCGTGACAGATGCGCAGCCTTTCAGCTGCTTCCTCTCCCTTTCGAGGACCCCATGCTCACTGCCCACCGCCCCCGCACATTCGCCGCCCGTCTCGATTCCTGCGTCGAATCCACGCCCCTGGCCCGGCACTTGATCCGGGCCTACCTCTGCGCGCTCCCCGCCGGTGACCGATACTGCGATGTCGCCGAACTTCTCCTCGGCGAACTCTTCGCCAATGCTGTCCAGCACGCCGACGCCCCCGACGACCGCCTCATCGAGATCCGGTTCGCCGTCAGCGGCGACCTTCTGCGCCTCGAAGTCCACGACGCCGGATCCGGGCGGCCCTCCGTCCGCTCCGCCTCCTTGGAGGAGGAGTGCGGGCGTGGGCTGTTCCTCGTCAACGAGCTGGCCGAGCGTTGGGGTTGCTGCCCCCGGGCCGGCGGGGTCGGCAAGTTCGTCTGGGCCCTCATTGCTCCCGCCTTCGCCCTCGTCTGAAAGCCCGCTCCCGATGCTGCCTCCGCTGCCGACCCTCGCCCGGCACGCCCTCGACCGAGGCCACACCCCCGCCGAGACCTACGCCCTTCTGGCCCGCCGCACCGGCGAACCCCTCCCCGCCGCCCGCGCCGTCTGCCTCGCCCTCGCCATCCCCCTCGCCGAGACCACCATCCGCCTCGACGAGTGCTACGACGCCCTCCTCGCCGACCCCCGCCCCGGCACCGAGGCCGACACCGGCGAACTCCTCGAAGCCCTCGGCGTCTTCGACGTCCCCAAGGACCTCACTGCCACCGAACTCGCCGTCGTCGACCACTTCCTCACCGCCATCGACGCCCTCGGCGGCATCCGCCCCGGCCACCAACACGGCCTCGCCCGCTGGTTCACCACCGGCAACCTCACCGCCGCCTACCTCTCCCTCACCGCCGCCCACCCCCGCCCCACCACCGGCAACCCCACCCAGTACTGGACCACCCTCGTCACCGCCGGCGAACTCCTCACCACCACCCCCACCCCCGACCCCCGCATCAAAACCGCCCTCACCCACTGCCGCAGCCAAGCCGCCACCTGGTAGGCACCGGAAGTCGACCCCGCCGACTTCCTGCGCAGGAGTCGTCGCCGCTTCGGCCTTTGCCGA
>NZ_JBHYGR010000095.1:34745-37026 GCF_042738155.1 Kitasatospora sp. NPDC059088
CGCAGGCGAGCCTCGCGACGACCCCCCCCGCGATCATAGGGGGGTTCACCGCGACCCCGGCGCCCCAGCGGACGCCCGCCGCCCCCCCCCCGGGGTGGCGGGGTGGCGGGGCGACGGGCGTAACCGGCCCGTCACCCCGGGCGGCTGGGAACCATCAAACGCCTGCGGCGCGGGTAGGGGCAGGCCGATCCTGTAGGCAGAAGCTAGGCAGTTCACTAGGCTGTCCGGCCCTCACCAACGGCACCGCAGAGACGGGCCGGCCGATGAGAACGTGGCGTGATCCGCTGGCCCGACGGGGATGTCCGTGATGCCCTGCGCGGTGTCTTCGGCGTGGCCACGAACGCAGAGCTGGGACTGTTCCCGAAGCGGACCCGGCGGGACCGTGAGGAGGTGAGTGAGTCGAAGCGCCGTGACTTCTTGGCCGTCTCCCTCGCCTCGATCCTGCCCGATGTGCTGCCGTCTCCATCTTCTCTGGGGATGAAGGACATTGACGATATTGCAGAGCGGACCTTCGCTCTGGAGGAGTGGGACCGGCGAAGCGGCGGTCTTGCCACTCGCCATCTGGCCTTCGGTGAACTGCGAAGCGCTGTCGATCTCACCAAGTCGTCGATGGGACCGCGTGTCCGCGACCGGCTGTGCGGCCAGATCGCCAATCTCGCCGACCTTGCAGCGTGGTCGGCGTTCGACGCGGGCCAGAGCTCACCTGCACGCAGCACGTTCGGGCTCGGCATCAAGGCGGCCCAGGAGGCCGGCGACGATGGGCTCCTGTGTCATGTCGCAACCGGCCTCGCCCGCCAGGAGATTGCCGAGCGTAAGTCCGGAGAGGCTGTCGCCCTGGCCGACATGGCCATGGGCAACGTGCCCTTGTCGGCGCTCGCGATGATCGCGGCGGTCAAGGCCCAGGCGCACGCCATCCAAGGCGACGAACCCGAGGTGATGCGGCAGATCGCCCTCGCGGAGTCGATCTACAGCCGCGTGAGTGATCTCCGCAGCGAGCCTCGCTGGATGTGGTACTTCACCGAACACAAGCTGCACGGCGAGACCGGCCACGCCCTCTACCTGCTCGCGGCGGTCAAGGGAAAGCCTGTCTCCGATCTGGTGTCCCGGCTTCGCCGAGCCGTGGACTCCCAGACCTCCAACCGGGCCCGCTCGAAGGCGATCGACACCGCCCAACTGGCCACAGTGCTCTACCGTCAGGGCGCCCGGGAAGAAGCCGAGCACTACGCCCACACAGCCACCGACCTTTCCGCCGTCGTCCGCTCCGCACGACTGGACGCCGCACTGGCCGAGATGAGGAGAGCACAGGCATGACGATCGAAGACGTGATCAAGGAAGCTGCGGCTCGGGGAGTCACGGGGCTCCCGGAGCCTTCCCGGCTCACCCACGTCCGGGTGTGGCCGGGTGCGTCGCAGTGGGTCGGCGAGGTCGGCGAGCCGCCCCACAATGAGACCGTGGGGGATGGCATGTTCAACACCAAGGGCGAGGCTCAGGAAGCCGCATTGAAGGCCGTCACTGATGGTCGAGCCCTGCTGATCGCCCTGCTCCCGGCGGATCTCGCAGCGACGGCCGCAGAGTGGCCGGAGCCGACCGTGAATGCTTGGGACGCCTGACAGCCAAATGGTTCCTGGCCCGAGAAGTGATCAATCGGGCCTCCTGCGGTCAGGGTGGCTCGGCATTGGCGCTGCGGGAGACCTGCCCTGCCTGTTGTCGGCGTGGGTGGTCATCGAGGCGTCGAGCGGGACTGCCGACCCGGAGTGAATGGTTAATCCCGGTGCAAGATTTCAAGGCCTTCTCGTCGCCTGCGTAGGAAGTCGGTCTGGCCGACTTCCTACGCAGAGATGGTTGGAAGTTCCGTTGCCGCTTTGGCATCACCGAAGCGGCAACGGGAGTGACTCGATTTTGCGATTTTCGGCGAGCTTCCCCTGGGCTTTCCTATATTTTGGGCGGGCCGGCCGTGCCGCGGCCGACCCGCCCGAACCCTGTTGTCTTGGATGGATGGGTGTTCTGATCTATTCCAAGGCCCTGTGGTTTAATTTCGCCCCGTCTGAGATTTTTGGCGGCGTTCTCCCTCCTCCTCCTTCTCCTCTTACACGGCTCGCTAGATGACTTTATGAGTGGAGTGAGAGGTGTCGAATAATGCCGTTGCCGCTTCGGTGATGCCGAAGCGGAAACGGGTGGCAGGAGTTGGGCGGAAGCTGTTTATTGGCTTTGGTTTCGGTGGCCCCGGCTAATCTTTGGCCGGGGTCACCGTCGCCACTGTAGCTGAGTCTTATACACAACT
>NZ_JBHYGR010000096.1:0-16767 GCF_042738155.1 Kitasatospora sp. NPDC059088
GCGCGGAGCCGTGCGGGGCTCCGCGCCGGGACCGGTTCGACCGGCCGGCGGTGGGGCGCCGGCTGATCGGCGGCTCAGTACTGGGAGTAGCCGTCCTCGGAGAGGACGTGCTTCTCGTCGCCGTTGATCGGCGGGTTGAAGATCGACACCAGGTGGAGGTCCTCGTCGGCCGAGGCCACCAGGTGGTGCGGGTCGTGCTGGTTGAGGACGTAGATGGTGCCCGGGACGATCTTGTGGCGGGTACCGTCGTGCTCCACGACCTCACCGGAGCCGCTGATGCAGTAGCAGGCCTCCAGGTGGTTGCGGTACTGCAGGGCGCTGGAAGTGCCCTTGCGCACCAGGGTGTCCGCGACGGCGAAGCCCATCCCGTCGCTCTTGGTCAGCAGGCGGGTGCTCAGGCCGTTGCCCCACTCGACGGGGGCGACATCATCGAGGCTGCGGGTGAACATCTCTGTGGTTCTCCTTCGGAATAGGGTGGGAACTACGGGTGTTGCGGAGGTACGGGCCTTGCGGGTGTGCGGCTCTTGCGGGGTGGGGCGGCTCTTGCGGGGTGGTCAGGCGGCCACGGCCGGGCTGTGCTCCGTGATCACGGCGGCGATGGCGTCCAGGGTGCGGAAGTCGTCCGGGCCGAAGTCGATGTCGTCGACGGGGATCCGGTAGGCCGTGGTGAAGTGCGCGAGCATCCGCACCAGGCCCAGGCTGTCGATGACTCCGGACTCGATCAGGTCGTAGTCGCCGGTGAGGTCCGATACGTCCTCGCCGGCCAGGAACTGGTCCACCACGTAGGCGCGGACCTCGGCGGCTATGGCGGTGCTGCTCATGCGGTGGTCTCCTTCAGACGGGTCTGCTTGATCAGGTTCCGGTCGGGCTTTCCGGTCGACGTACGGGGCAGCGGAAGGGCGGTGAGGTGCACCGAGGCCGGGATGGCGTGGCGCGGCAACTCCCGCCCCAGGTGGGCGCGGAGGCCCAGGGTAGTGAGGGCGCTGCCCGGGCGCTGGGCGACGTGGGCGTGCAGGCGGACACCGGCCTCCGGGTCGGGAAGCGGCACGACCACGGCCTCGGCGACGTCGGGGTGGGCCGCGATCACGGTCTCCACCTCCTGGAGGTTGGTGCGCACGCCCCTGACCTTCACGTGCCAGTCCGCGCGCCCCTCCAGGAAGTAGAGGCCCTCGGTGTTGCGGGTGACGATGTCGCCGGTGCGGTAGAAGACCCGGCCGTCCAGCTGGGTGAACACCGCGTCGTTGAGCTCCCGGCGCAGGTAGCCGGTGGTCTGGAAGGGTGTGGACACCAGGAGTTCCCCGGTGCCGACCGTGGCGAGGCGCCGGCCGTCGGAGTCGACGACCACGGCCTCGGTGCCCCGGATGGGGCGGCCGACGGGCATCGGCCCGGTCGCCGCCGGGTCGACCCGGTGGATGAACGAGTCGTTGGTCTCGGTGCAGCCGAAGACGTTGTGGAAGGCGGCCCCGGGGAACGCGGGGGCGACCCTGGCGAGCAGGTCCGCCGGCATCCGGTCACCGGTGAAGATCGCGTGGCGTACGGCGGGGAAGGTGCCGCCGTGGTCGAGCAGCAGCCGGTACACCATCGGCACGCCCTGGACGAAGGTGACCCGGTGCCGGGCGGCGAGCCCCGCCAGGTGGGCGGCGTCGGTGGCCCGCTGCTGCTCCACCAGGACGACGGTGGCGCCCAGTTGCAGGAAGGTCCAGATGTCGAGCAGGGCGAGGTCGAAGTTGAGCGGGGCGTAGGACAGCGCGGTGTCCTCGGCGGACAGCGCGAACTCGCTGACGGCCCAGTCGGCGAAGGCGTCGAACCCGGCGGTCTCGATCGGCACGATCTTGGGGGTGCCGGTCGAGCCCGAGGTGGTCAGCAGCAGCCTGCTCCGGGCCGGGTCCGCCACCGCGAAGCCCGTCGCCTCGGCCTCGTCCGCCGGTACCGGCGCCGCGGCGAGCGCGCCGTCGGCGGTCGCGGTGAGCCGGTGGGAGACCCTGGCCTGCTGCGCCAGGCGCTCCAGTGCGGCACTGCCCAGGTCCGGGGAGGGGGCGAGGGCGACCAGGCCCTCCTGGGCGACGGCGAGCAGCAGGGCGACGGTCTGCGGGTTCTTGTGCGCCGGCACGCACACCGTGCCGCCGGACGGGAGGTCCAGCGCCGACAGGTGCTTGCGCAGACTGCGGGTCAGGTCGTTCAGCCGGCCGTAGGTGACGGCCTGGTCGTTGAAGTGGAGCGCGATGTGGTGGGGCCGCTCGTCGCCGTGGGCGGCGACGGTCTCGGCCAAGCGGGACGATGGCACGGCGGGATTCCTCGCGGTCGGCTCAGCCGCCGGTAACGGGTACCGATCGGCTGTTCGAATTCGTGCGGTGTCGAGGAAGACCGTACCGGGCGAAGTCCATGCTTGGTCAAGCATGCACTTGCCGAAGTGGGTGTGACGCAGACCACCAGACTTGCATGACCAAGCAAAAGACCCCGAACGCGGAATGCGTTCGGGGCCGGGATGGGCGGGCGGAGGCGCCACGCCGGCGCGCCACAGCCGTCCGGGACCGGGGGGAGCCCGGGACCGGACCACTGTGCCGCGCCGGGGGGCGACGGGTCAGACCTGGGTCGCGCGCAGGGCCTGGACCGTGGGGCCCAGTTCGGGGTCTGCGGTGAAGGAGTTCAGCGCGGAGGAGAGGACCTCCGCATAGGTCGCCCGCGCCGCCTGGTAGCGCTGGCGCCCCTCGTCCGTGATCACCGCGTAGACCCCGCGCTTGTCCGAAGGACACAGGTCCTTGAAGGCGAAGCCGGCCGTTTCGAGCCGGCCCACCAGCCGGGTCACCGACGACTGCCCCAGGCCGACCCGGTCGGCCAGGTCCTGCATCCGCAGCTCGCTCGTCGAGGAGTGGTGCAGGTGCTCCAGGGACCGGTACTCCGACAGTCCGATCCCGTGCTGGCGCTGGAGCGCCAGGGCCAGCTCCCGCTCCACGAACGAATGGAGCGTCAGCACCCGCCCCCAGGCTGCCTGGTCGGAGCTGCGCAGCGGCGCGTGCGGTGAGGTTGCCATAAATGCCTCCCTTGCAGAGGTGTTGCTTGACAGAAGAGTACATGCGCATGCAAGATCCTGGCGCCCCCGATTTTTATTCCGTGGGTCCCCCAAGCGCAGTTCATTGCACGTACAAGCAAACATTCTGCCTGTTCAGCGCCACCGCAGGAGCGCGGGCCGCCTCGGCCCCGCCACACCCCGCTCCTGCCCCCGTCCCCATCGGCGACACCCGCTTCGAGGGAGTCCCGAGCCCCAGCACCTGCGCGGGGCGATCCTCGACGCGCAGGCCCACCAGGACGTCGCCGACGACGGCGCCGCCTGCCGCACCGAAGGAACCTGCTGACATGAGCATCCGTGCCCACTTCGCCTCCGCGGCCCAGCCGCCGTCCCCGGAGCCGGGGCGCCACGTCCTCGCCACCGTGACCTACGGCGCCGCCACCGGCCTCACCCGGGTCGAGCACGGCCACCCCGACCTGACCATCCCGATGGCGGTCACCAACGGCGACGCCTTCCGCGAGGTGTGGACCGTCGCCGAACGGCCGCGCTGGGTCCTGCGCGAGGACAGCGCCTACGCCCACGACGGCCGACACCTCTTCGTCGCCGGCCTCCTGCCCGAGCAGTCGGTCTACACCCCACCGGTGCGGGAGATGTACGAGAAGGCCTTCGCCCTGGTCAACCACCTCGACTACGGCCACGTCTTCCGGATGTGGAACTTCGTCGGCGACATCCTCGGCGCCAACGCCGAAGGCATGGAGGTCTACCGGGACTTCGTCCAGGGCCGCGCCCAGGCCTTCCAGACCTACATGGGCGACACCACCGCCCAACTCCCCGCCGCCACCGGGATCGGCACCCAGGGCCGCGGCATAGCCTTCGTCCTGCTGGCGACCAGAAGAGGCGTGCCCCGCCACCTGGAGAACAGCCGGCAGACCTCCGCCTACCACTACCCCGACCAGTACGGTCCCAAGTCGCCGAGCTTCGCCCGCGCCACGCTCCTGGACGACACCCTCTACGTCTCCGGCACCGCGTCCATCCTCGGCCACGAGACCGTCCACCCGGGCGACGTGCGGCGCCAGACCCGGGAGACCCTGGACAACATCGCCCACCTGATCTCCCGCGAGAACCTCGCGGCCCAGGGCATCGACGCGGGACACGACCTCAAGGACCTACGGATGATCAAGGCCTACGTGCGACATGAAGACGATGTTCCGGCGGTACGCGCTGTCTGTGAGGAGACACTTGGTCTGGGTACTGAGGTGAAGTACCTCAACGTCGCCGTCTGCCGGGACGACCTCCTGGTCGAGATCGAGGGCCTCGTCCCCGCCGTGGGGTGGGACCAGTGACCGCCCTCAAGGTCGGCATCGTCCTGCCCGGCCGCGAGGCCGTCGTCGACGAGGGCCCCTACCCGGCCAACCTCGCCTCGATCGCCGCCCTGGCCGAGGAGTCCGGCTTCGACTCGATCTGGGCCGGCGAATCCCCGCTCGCCCGCTCCCGGATGAACCCGCTGCTCGCCCTCGCCGCCGCCTCCTCGGCCACCGAGCGGGTGCAGTTGGGCACCGCCGTGCTGATGCCGCTGCGCGCCCCCGTCCACCTGGCGCACGAACTGGCCTGCCTGGACCGGATCTCCGGCGGCCGGGTGATCGCCGGCATCGGCTCCGGCTTCGCCTCCCCCGCGACCGAGCGCGAATTCGCCAACTACGGGCTGGACTTCGCCACCCGCTTCGGGCGGATGCGGGAGACCGTCGAGATCTGCCAGGCACTCTGGGCCGCCCGCGGCGAGCCCGTCTCCTACGAGGGAAAGCACTACCGGCTCCAGGACGCCGCCCTGCTGCCCCTGCCGCACCAGCCGCAGGGCCCGCCGCTGTGGATCGCCCACTCCGGCCCCCAGATGCTGCGCCGGGCCGGCCGCGGCTTCGACGGCTGGATGCCGACCTCCACCACCCCCGAGAACTACGGCGCGGGCTGGGAGCAGGTCACCGCCGCGCGCGAGGAGGCGGGCCGCCCCGCCGAGGCGGTCACCGGCTCCGTCTACCTCTCCGTCGCGGTCGACCGCACCCGGGAGCAGGCCGAGGAGACCCTCTGGTCGTACTTCCGCGCCTACTACGGCCTCCCGCTCACCACCATGCGCACCACCCAGGGGATCTTCGGCGGCACCCCGCAGGAGGTCGCCGACTGGCTCCACCAGTACGTCAAGAACGGCGCCCGCCACCTGATCCTGCGCCTGCCCACCGCCGAGCTGACGGAGGCCGCCTACCGCGACGCGGTCCGGCGGACCGCGCAGGAGCTCCTCCCGCTCCTGCGCGAGCTGTGAACGGCCGGTCCCAGGCGCCGGGGTGGGCGGTGTGGGCGGCGGCGTGGCCGATCACCGCCGTGTTCATGCTGTCCAACATCCCCACCCCGCTGCTCGCCCTCTGGAAGGACCGCATCGGCTTCTCCACCGGCACCACGACGGTCATCTTCGCCGCGTACATCGGCGGACTGCTGCTCGCCCTGCCGTTCACCGGCGCCCTGGCGGACCGGTACGGCACCCGCCGGGTGCTGGCCCCCGCCCTGGTCGCCGGACTGGTCTCCTGCGCGCTGTTCATGACGGCCACCCACGTCCTGACCCTGATCGTCGCGCGGCTGCTCACCGGCGTGGCGGTCGGCGCGGTGCTCTCGGCCGGCACCGCGGCGGTCTCCCACGTCGGGGGCCCCGGGCGGCGCCCGCAGGCGGTCCTCGCCGGATCGGTGGCCATCGGCACCGGCCTGGCCGCCGGCCCCCTGCTCGGGGGCAGCGTCTCGCAGTACTGGACGGCCCCCACCGTCACCGTCTTCGTCCTGGAGGGGGTCCTGCTCCTGACCGCCCTGGCGGTCGTGTACACCCTCCACCTGCCGCCCGTGCCGGTCTCCCGGGAGGAACCCGCGCCGGGGTGGCTGCGCCTGCCGTCCGTCCCCCGGGTCAACCGCCGCGGCCTGGCCACCAGCCTGCTGGTCTACATCCCCGGCATGACGGGGACGTCCCTGCTGCTCGCGCTCGGGCCGATCCTGCTCGCCTCCCTGCTGCACACCGGCAACCGGCTGGTGACCGGCGGGATCGGCTTCATGATGTTCGGCGCCTCCACCGGCGTCCAGTTCGCGATCCGGAACCTGCCGCTGGGGCGGATCCTCACCATCGCGGGCGTCGTCACCGGCGTCGCCATGCTCGGCACCGCCACCGCCGTCCGCGCCCACTCCCTCGCCCTGCTCACCCTCGCCGCGGTCGCCGCGGGCGTCGGGCAGGGCATGGGCCAGTACGGCGGCTTCTCCCGGCTGGGGACGGAAGTCGTCCCGACCCGGCTCGCCGAGGCCAACGCGGCGCTCAGCGCGGGCGGTTACCTGTTCGCGGGCATCCTGCCCATCCTGACCGGCTACCTGAGCGACGCCGCCGGGATCGCCACCTCCTCCACCGTGTTCGCCTCCCTCACCGGCGCCGCGGCCCTCGCCGGCGCCCTCCTGGTCGGCACCCTCCGGGCGCGCACCCCCGTCGAGGAGGTACGGGAGCCCTCGAAGGTTCCGGCCTCCTGAACGGCCCGCCCGCTGCGGCCGGATCGCGGCGGGCGGGCTGCCCCCGCGGTCCGCGTGGCGGTCAGCCGACCGCCACGGGCACCCGCTCCGGCACCGCCAGCGCCGCGAGGCGGCGCAGGCTGGCCCGGCGCTGGAGCGCGGCGAGCCCGGTGGACGCCGCACCGAGCGCCAGCCAGCCCACCGGGCCGGCGGCCATCACCACGCCGGTCAGCAGCATCGGCCCCACCGACTTCTGGACCGACTGGGACATCCCCGCCACCCCCAGGTAGGAGGCCCGGGCCCGCGGCGGCGCCAGGCTGACCGCCAGCTCCCAGGAGCTCACCGAGCGCATCAGCTCCGCGAGCGTGACCAGCGCGGCCGCGGCCAGCAGGGCGAGCGAGGCGGTCAGCGGGCCGCCGCCGGTGGAGAGCGCGATCAGCAGGCAGCTCGCGAGCAGCGTCACCCCGTACCAGCCGACCGCCCTGGTCGCCCCGCCCGGCCGCTCCGCCCAACCGGAGACGCGCAGTTGGAGCACCACCACCAGCACGGTGTTGAGGGTGAGGAAGGCCGGCACCACGGCGTGCGGCGCGTCGGTGTGGTGGATCAGCCAGAGCGGCAGGCCGACGTTGAGCACGGAGTCGTCCAGGCACATCGGCAGGTCCAGCAGCACGAACAGCAGGTAGCCGCGGTCGCGCCAGGGGCTCGGCACGGCGCCGCCCCCGGCGGCGGACGCCTCCGCTTTCGCCTTCGCCCCCGCTTCCGCCTCCGCCTCCGCCGCACCCAGACCGCGCCCGGCCGGCTCCTCGGTGCGCCGGATCAGGGCGGCGGCCAGCAGGTACGAGAGCGCGTTGGCCACGATCAGCGCCCGGTACGCGGTGGTGGTGCCGAACGCCAGGCCGATCGCCGCGACGCCCGTCCCGACCGCGTAGCCGCCGTTGGCCACGCTGCGGAACAGCGCCTGGTAGGTGGCCCGCCGCTCGCCCGCGACCCGGGTGGCGAAGAGCATCTCCAGGGTCTTGGCGCCGCGTTCGGCCAGGCAGGTCAGCGCGACCGAGACCAGCAGCGCGGTGAAGTCCTGGACCACCAGCAGCAGCGCCATGGTGGCCACCCGCAGCAGGTGGCAGCCGATCAGCAGCCCGCGTACCGAGAAGCGTTCGGCGGCCCGTCCGGACAGCGGCGAACCGATGATCCCGGCCACCGCGCCCACCCCGAGCAGCAGGCCGAGCCGCCCGGCGTCCATGCCGCAGACATAGGTGAAGTACAGCACGGACGCGGCCGCCCACACCCCGGTGCCGGTCCGGTCCACGCCCTGGGCCAGCAGCATGATGCGGGCGTCCCGCCCGCCCGGCGGCCGCCGCAGCTGCGACCACAGTCCGTTCCCCCGCATGACAGGTCCTCGTTTCGCGTCCACCGTCAATCTCGACATCAAGATACTTCATGTCGAGATAGTCATGGAACCCCGGTCCCGCATACCGGACGCCCGCCGGCCGGCCACCCCCTCGACGCCCGGCGGACCGTGCGCCACACTCTCCCCAGCAGCACCCGCGCTCCCGACGCACCGGCACCGACGCACCGAACGACCGCACCCTGGAGAGCCACACGGTGACCACACGCCAACTGCTGGAGATCGCGTTCTCGTCCGGCCGGTCCGGAACCGGACCGGCCACCTGGGGCCAACGGGCCATCTGGGACGCCGTACGCCGACTCCCCCCGGCCGACGTACCGCGCTACACCATCGCCACCGCGGCCCCGCTGGACCCGGGCCTGCCACTGCCCGGAGTGCTCGACGCCCTGGGCCGACTGCTGCACCTGCACGACTCGCTGCACACCCGACTGCTGCCCGCCCCGGACGGCACCCTGCGCCAAGTCGTCGACCCGGACGGCACCTTGACCGTCGAGGTGCACCCGCTGGCGGACGGCGAGGACCCGACCGAGGCCGGTGAGCGACTGCACCGGGACCTGGCCGGACGCCCCTTCGACACCGCCACCCAGTGGCCCCTCCGGGTCGGCGTGGTGACGGCCGACGGCCTGGCCCGGCACATCAGCCTGGCGCTCTCCCACACCGCCGTCGACGGCGCGGGGATGAACCGCCTGGTCGCCGACCTGACCGCGCTCAGCCTCGGGCACTCCCCCAGCCAACTCGCCGGGCTCCGCACACCCGCCCAACAGCCCCTGGAGGAGGCCGAGTTCCAGACCTCCGAGCGGGGCCGCAAGCGCGACACCGGCGCCCGCAAGCAGTTCGTCCGCAAGCTCCGCCTCGCCCCGCCCCGGCTGTTCCCGGAGCCGCCCGCGACCGAGCACCCCGCCGACTTCCCCAACGCCGTCCTGCGCTCCCCCGCCCTGCCCGGCGCGGTCGAACTGGTCGCCGCCACCCACCGGGTGAGCACCTCCTCCGTCCTGCTGGCGGCGACCGCCACGATGACCGCCCGCCTCGCCGGCACCACCGAGGCCGTGCTCAACGTCGTGGTCAACAACCGCTTCCTGCCCGAGCTGACCAACGCGGTGAGCGTGGTCGCGGGCGACGGACTGTTCCACCTCCCCGACGCCACCGCCGAGTTCGGCGAGGTCGTCCGCCGCACCCACTCCGCCGCGATCGGCACCTACCGGCACGCCTACTACGACAAGCTCGCCCTGGCCGCCGAGGTCGAGCAGCTCTCCGCCGAGGGCGTACCGCTCGCCGACCGCTCCTGCGTCTTCAACGACACCCGCGACCTGCTCCCGGCCGCACACGCCCCGGGCGACGAGGGCACCACCCTCAGCTGGCCGGTCGACTTCGAGCCCCGCCCGGGCCTGACCTACGCCCTGGACGCCCTGCAGTCCCCCGAGGCACTGAGCCTCGCCATGACCGCCGACCCGGCCGTCCTCCCCCGCCCCGCGATGGAACGGTTCCTCTACGGCATCGAGGAGTTGATCCTCACCGAGGCCGCCGCCCACCGCTGACCCGGCCCCGCCCGCACCGCCCCCGACCACCGGGGGCGGTGCGCCCACGAGGAGACCGCACAAACGGGTTGACCCCGGGCCCTACCCTGGAATCCATGCGGATCCTCGTACTCGGCGGTACCTCCTTCGTCGGCCGCGCGATCGCCGCCGACGCCCTGCGCAGCGGCGCCGAGGTCACCCTGTTCAACCGCGGCCGGACCAACCCCGGCCTCTTCCCCGAAGCCCGCCACCTGCGCGGCGACCGCGACACCGGCGACTACGCCGCCCTGCGCACGGGCGAGTGGGACGCCGTGGTGGACGTCACCGGCTACCGCCCCCGCCAGGTCGACCAGGCCATGACCGCCCTCGGCGACCGGGTCGGCCGCTACCTCTTCGTCTCCAGCCACGCCGTCTACCAACGGTCCGGGCTCGCCCCGCACTCCGACGAGTCCGCCCCGCTCCGCGCACCGCTGCGCGAGGCCGAGGAGCTGTCCGAGGAGACGTACGGCCGGCTCAAGGTCGCCTGCGAGCAGGACGTCACCGCCCGCTACGGCGACCGGGCGACGATCGTGCGCCCCGGCAAGGTGGCCGGGCCGCACGACGAGCAGCGCGGACTGACGTACTGGGCCCGCCGGGCGGCCCGCGGCGGCCGGATCGCCCTGCCCGGGCGCCCCGAACAGCCCGTCCAGGTGGTCGACTCGCGCGACCTGGCCCGGCTGGTGCTCCGGCTGCTCCAGGACGGCCGACCGGGCGCCTTCCACGCCGTGGGCCCGGCCGAACCGACCACCCTGGGCGGCCTGATCGCCACCTGCGCCGAGGTCGCGGGCACCGGGATCGAGCTCGTGCCCGTCCCCCCGGAGACCGCCCCGCCGCCGTTCTTCCCGCTGGTCCGGGCCGAACCCCTCTGGCCCGGCCAGCAGCGCGACCCGTCCCGGGCGCGCGCCGCCGGGCTGCCCGCCACCCCGCTCGCGGTGACCGCGGCCGACGTGCTCGCCTGGGACCGCGAGCGCGGCGAACCGCCGCTGGGGCACGGCTTCACCCCCGAGCAGGAGGCCCTGGTCCTGGCCGCACACGACGCCCGCTGACCAGCGCCCCGGAGCGGACGGGCTCCGGGGCCGTGGACTGACGCACGGCACCCCCCTCCTGACCGATTGTCAGTGCCACCCGCTAGGGTCGGGCCCGAACAATCGCACCACACCGGTACGAATGCACCAGCACGCCCATCAGCCCTACGCACCACCACCAGGGGGGGACCATGACCACACCGGGCACCAGCCCGCTCACCGCCGCCGACCTCGTGGAGGGTTGGCACCGGGTCGGCGTCCGCCCGGGCATGGAGGTCATCGTGCACTCCTCGCTCTCCAGCCTCGGCCGGGTCGAGGGCGGGGCGGCGGCCGTGGTCGCCAGCCTGCGCGAGGCCGTCGGGCCGGGCGGCACGGTGGCCACGCCCGCCTTCACCGGCTCCGTCGTCTGCGACCCGGCACCGGACCACGCCGGGCGGCCCACCCCCGAGATCGCCGAACTGCGGGCCGCCGTCCCGCTGTTCCACCCCGGACTGCCCTCCCCGATGGGCGCGATCGCCGAGGCCCTGCGCAGCCTGCCGGAGAGCCTGCGCAGCACCCACCCGCAGGCCTCGGTCGCCGCCGTCGGCGCCCACGCCCGCGAGGTCACCGCCCGCCGCTCGCTCGGCTGGGCCGTCGGCCGGGAGTCGCCCTTCGGCGCCCTGCACGACCTCGGCGGGTACGTGCTGCTGGTCGGCGTCGGACACAACCGCAACACCTTCCTGCACTACGCGGAGACCTTCGCCCCGAACCGCCGGCTCAAGCTCCGCCGCTTCCCGATGGCGATCCAGGGCGAGCGGGTGTGGATCGAGACCCCGGACGTGGGCAACGACAACGACACCCACTTCCCGGTCGTGGGACGGGAGTTCGAGGAGCTGGCCGGCATCCGCGAGGTGCTGGTCGGCGACGCGCCGTGCCGGCTGGTCCCGGTCCGCGAGCTCATACCCTTCGCCGTCCGCCGCCTCACCGAACTCCTCGCGGCGGACGGCCCCGGAGCGGCGTAGCCCGGCCCACCGGCCGGGCCACGCCCGTCACCTCACCCCACCGGGTGTCAGTGCTCGTGCACCGAGTGGGCGTCCTGGATCTTCTTCCAGGACTTCGGCTCCACCAGCGCCTTGACGTCGTCCCGCGCCCCCGGCGCCAGCGAAGCGGCGGCCGGTGCCCCCGGCACCACCGGTCCGACGGCCGGCTTGCCCGGAGTGAACAGCCAGGTCTTGAAGAGGTCCCCGAGCTTCTTCCCGGACACCTTCTCCGCGTACGCCTGGAACTCCGCGACGGTCGCGTTGCCGTACTTGCGCTCGGTGGGCCAGCCCTTGAGGATCTTGAAGAACTTCTCGTCCCCGACGGTGTTGCGCAGCGCCTGGATGGCCACCGCGCCCCGGTCGTACACCGCGTTGGAGAACTGGTTGTCCGCACCCGGGTCGCCCGGCTTGACGCTCCAGAACGGGTCGTCGGCCGGGTGCGAGGCGTAGATGTAGTCGGCCAGCTCCTGGGCGGTGCCCTCGTTCTCGTGCTCGGACCAGAGGAACTGGGCGTAGCTCGCGAAGCCCTCGTTCAGCCAGATGTCGCTCCAGTGCGCGACCGAGACACTGTCGCCGTACCACTGGTGGGCCAGCTCGTGCACGACCACCGAGGTGTTGGTGCCCTTGGCGAACTGCTTGGGGCTGTAGAAGACCCGGGTCTGGGTCTCCAGGGCGTAGCCGGTCGGGACGTTGGGCACGTAGCCGCCGACCGAGCTGAACGGGTAGTCGCCGAAGTAGCCGCTCAGCCAGTCCACCAGCTCGCCGGTGCGCTCGACGCTGGCCCGGGCGGCGTCCGCGTTCTCGCCGAGGTCCTTGCTGTACGCGTTGTAGACCGGTAGCCCGCTCGCGGTGGTGTCGGTGGTGATGTCGAACTTCCCGACCGCCAAGGTCGTCAGATAGGTCGCCTGGGGCTTGTTCTCGCGCCAGCTGTAGCGGGTCCAGCCGGCCTTCGAGCTGGTGCCGGTCAGCACGCCGTTGCTGATCACCTGGTTGCCGTCCGGCACCAGCACCGAGACGTCGTAGGTGGCCTTGTTGCTCGGGTGGTCGTTGCTCGGGTACCACCACCACGCGGCCTCGGGCTCGTCGGCCGCCACCGCGCCGTCCGGGGTGCGGTGCCAGGCGGTGAAGCCGTACTTCTTCACGGTGGACGGCACGCCCTTGTAGCGGACCACCACGGTGGCCTGGCTGCCCTTGGCCAGCGGCCGGGCCGGGGTGATCTCCAGCTCCTGCTCACCGCTGGTGGCGAAGGCCGCCGCCCGCCCGTTGACCAGCACCTCGGAGACGTTCAGCGCGAAGTCGAGGTTGAACCGGGAGAGGTCCTGGGTCGCGGTGGCGAGGATCGTGGTGGTGCCCTCCAGCTCGTCGGTCGCGGGCTGGTACTTCAACCGGATGTCGTAGTGGGAGACGCGGTAGCCGCCGTTGCCGTAGGTCGGGTAGTAGGGGTCGCCGATCCCGGCCGCGCCGGGTTGGAAGTCGGCGGCCGAGGCGGGGACGGCCAGGAACAGGCTCAGGGCACTGGCGGCGGAGACGATCAGCCTCTTGCGCAACGTGGTCCTCCAGGATCACCGGATCGATGGGTCGGATCGATCCTTGTCCCGGCAGCCCGCAGTCCACTCCCCAATTGTGAGATGTTCATGAAAAGAAACGCGCCGAAATCACGCCGCCCCACCCCCGTCACCCGCCCCACCCGTACCGCACCGCCCCCGAGGCCCCCTCAGGCCCCCAGCACCACCGGCGCCCGCACCAGCGAGCCGTACTCCGTCCAGGAGCCGTCGTAGTTCTTGACGTGCGGGTACCCCAGCAGCTCGGTGAGCGCGAACCAGGTGTGCGCCGACCGCTCGCCGATCCGGCAGTAGGCGATCACCTCCCGCTCCTCCCCGACCCCCTTGCCGCCGTACAGCGCCCGCAGCTCCTCCGCCGAGCGGAACGACCCGTCGTCGTTCGCGGCCTGCGACCAGGGCACGTTGACCGCCCCGGGAATGTGCCCGGGCACCTGGGCCTGCTCCTGCGGCAGGTGCGGCGGCGCGATCAGCTCCCCGCGGAACTCCGCCGGGGACCGGACATCGACCAGCACCGCGTCCGCACCGGGCTTGGCGAACACCTCCGCCTTGGCCAGCACCTCGTCCCGCAGGGCCCGCAGTTCCGGCCGCTCCGGCCCGGTCAGCCGGTAGCCCGAGTGCTGGTAGTCCATCACCTCGTGGGTGAGCTCCCGCCCCTCCAGCTCCCACTTCTTCCGCCCGCCGTCCAACAACCGCACCGGCCCGTACCCCCGCAGCCGCAGCAGCCAGAACGCGTACGCGGCGAACCAGTTGTTGTTGCCCCCGTACAAGACGACCGTCGTGTCCTCCTCCACCCCGGCCGCCCGCAACAGGTGCTGGACACCCTCCCGGTCGGCATAGTCCCGCCCGACCTGGCTGTGAAGATCGACGGTCCAGTCCCACCCGACCGCCCCGGGGATGTGCCCCCGCTCGTACGCCCCCGCGTCCTCGTCGACCTCGACCACCCGGACCGTCCCGTCGTCCAGATGGTCGGCCAGCCACTCGGTGCGGACCAGTGCCTCAGGATGCGCGTAGCCGTCGCCGGTCATCCCCGGACCTCCTTCACTCCGCCCGGGCCACCGCACCGGCGACCGGGCCGGACAGTTCGACGCTACGCCGACCGTCCGGCCCGAGCCACCCGGCTCAGGAGAACACGACCGAGCGCAGCTTCAACCGGTTGCCAAGCTTCTTTCCGGGGTTCATGACGTAGAAGACGTCACCCGCGCAGTCGAAGTCGAGGAAGACCGTCGCCGTCGAGTTGGTGAAGTTCTCCGGGGCGAACGCCGGGTCCGCCTCGGTCGCCCCGAACAGGTCGATGCACTTGCCGCTCTCCGGGTCGGCGAGCCCTGCCGGAACACCGGGGCCGACCTTGTAGAGGAAGTCACCCGTGGCGGCGTTGGCCGACATCGGGACGGAGACGACGAGGGCGACGGCGCTGGCGACGGCGAGTACGGCATTGCGGATACGCATGGTCGAAAAGCCTTTCAGGTGGCACCCGTCAGGTACCTGATGAATTGGTGCGAGATCACCCTAGAGGCCAGAAATCCGAAGAAACGGTTCTCCTAATCCACCCATTCGAGTGGTTTAGAGAAAAAGCCGCTACCAACCCCAGCCTTCCGATTCTCCGACATTCTTACTGTCAATTCGGCGGCGCCGTGAACAGGTACCCCGAGTCGATCAGCACCGGCAGGTACGCCTTCAGCGCCGCCACCGTCTGCGACCGGTCCCCGCCCCCGTCGTGGTTGAGCACGATCGAACCCGGCCGCACCTCCTTCAGCACCGTGTCGATGATCGACGACGTCCCCGGCCGGGACCAGTCCCTCGGGTCGATCGACCAGGCCATGTTCCGCAGCCCCATCTCGGCGGCCACCCGCAGCGACACCGGCGAGAAGTCCCCGCCCGGCGCCCGGAACCAGGTGGGCAGCCGCCCGGTGGTCCGGTGCAGCAGGTCGCTGGTGCGCTCCAGCTCGTCCCGCACCTGACTCTCCGACATGTGCCGCAGGTCCGGATGGGTCCAGGTGTGGTTGGCGATGTGGTGGCCCCGGTCGGCGATCTCCCTCACCAGGGCCGGGTGCTCGACGGCGTTCTCGCCGATCAGGAAGAAGGTCGCCCGGATCCCGTGCTGCTGGAGCAGGGCCAGCACCTGGGGCGTGTACTTGGGATCCGGCCCGTCGTCGATGGTGAGCGCCACCACCCGCTGGGCCGGGTCCAGGTCGTAGACCGGCTTGCTCTCCGCATCGCTGAGCACCTTGCGGACGGGCTGGACACTCGGCGCCGCACTGGCCGCCGGACTCGCCGACGGAGTGGCGGACGGCGGCACCGGCGAGGGCGTCGGCGAGGAAACCGAAGCCCCGGGCGCCCCCGGCACCTCCGTCGCCAGCACCTCCGTCACCCCCTCCGGAGCAGCGACACCCCCGTTACCCCAGGGGCTCTTGCAGGCGGCGGCACCGCCGAGCAACGACATCCCGGCCGCTACCATCAGCAGCCTGCGCGAGGTGACCCGAGTGGTCACCGAAGAAGTAATCTGACGATCAGACAGCATTCTGGATGCTTGCCCCGCTGGCCAGCACCCCTCCCCCCGGGCGCCGATCACCACTCCGACAGCCCACAGCACCCCCATCCCACCGACCTACCGACACCCCTTCCCCTCATTCCCCCCATGGCCGCTACGCTGTGCCTTCCCCAGTGTGATGATCTGCCATCAGAGGACGTGGCCATGACGACAAGTCAGGACTTCCCCCAGCAGGGCCCGCAGGACGAGGACGCCGTCGAGCTGAGCCAGTGGGAACGTTTCGGCGTCGACACCACCACTCCGCACTCCGCGCGCGTCTACGACTACTGGCTGGGCGGCAAGACCAACTTCCCGCCGGACCGCGCCATGGGCCAGGCCATCGAGGAGGCCGTGCCCAGCGTCAAGGAGATGGCCAAGGCCAACCGCGCCTTCCAGGGGCGCGCGGTCCGCCACCTCGCCCGGGAGCACGGCATCCGCCAGTTCCTCGACCTCGGCACCGGCATCCCCACCTCGCCGAACACCCACGAGATCGCCGAGGCCGTCAGCCCGGGCACCCGCGTCGTGTACGTCGACAACGACCCCATCGTGCTCGCCCACGCCCGCGCCCTGATGGTCTCCAGCCCGGCCAGCCGGACCACCTACATCCACGCGGACCTGCGCAAGCCCGAGGAACTGTTCTCCGACCCGGCACTCACCTCCACCCTCGACCTCACCCAGCCGGTCGGCCTGCTGATGATCGCCGTCCTGATGCTGATCGCCGACGAGGACGACCCCTGGGGCCGGGTGGCCGCCCTGCGCGACGCCCTGCCCGCCGGCAGCTGCATCGCCCTCACCACCCCCACCGCGGACTTCGCCCCGGAGGCCGTCGGCAAGGTCGCCGAAGCGGCCCGGGCCGGCGGAATGACCCTCGTCCCGCGCGGCTACGACGACGTGCTCCGTTTCTTCGACGGCTGGGACCTCGTCGAGCCGGGTCTCTCCCCCGTCCTCGCCTGGCGCCCCGACGGCGAGCCCCCGGCCGACCCGAAGGCCGCCTACTACTGGGGCGGCGTCGCCATCAAGCGCTGACACCACCGCCGCGGGGGGGGGGGGGCGCGCCCCCCCCGGGCCCCCCCCCCGCCCCCCCAAAGACCCGCAGCCAACCCACACCCCCACCACAGCACCACCCCCGCGCGGCACGCCACAACAG
>NZ_JBHYGR010000096.1:16777-36917 GCF_042738155.1 Kitasatospora sp. NPDC059088
CCCGCCGGCCCCCGCCCCCCCCCGTGGCCCCCTTGTCGGGGGGGGGTGTACAAATACCCGGCCGCCCCCCCCCCCCCCCCCGGGCCCCCCCCCGCGGCCCCCGTCACTTCAACAAGCGCGACATCCTCCGGTCCGCCAACGGCTTCCCCCCGGTCTGACACGTCGGGCAGTACTGCAACGACGAGTCCGCGAAGGACACCTCCCGCACCGTGTCCCCGCACACCGGACACGGCAGCCCGGTCCGTCCGTGCACCCGCATCCCCACCTTCTTCTCCGCCTTGAGCTCCCCCGCCGCCAGCCCCCGCGACCGCTCCACCGCGTCCCGCAAGGTGTCACCCAACGCCTCGTACAACCGCGCCGTCTCCTCCTCCGTCAAGCTCGACGCCAGCTTGTACGGCGACATCCGCGCCACGTGCAGCACCTCGTCCGAGTAGGCGTTGCCCACCCCCGCCAACACGGTCTGGTCCCGCAACACCCCCTTCAACCTCCGCCGCTCCCCCCGCAACAACCCGGCGAACTCCTCCACCCCGAGATCCAACGGTTCCGGCCCCAACCTCGCCACCCCCGGCACCTCCACCGGATCCCGCACCACATAGACGGCGAGCCCCTTCTTCGTCCCCGCCTCCGTCAGATCGAACCCGTCCCCACCCTCCAACCCCACCCGCACCGCCAACGGGTTCCGCGAACTCGGCTTCGCCGGTTCCACCGGCAACGAATCCCTCCACCGCACCCACCCCGCCCGCGCCAGGTGCACCACCAGATGCACCCCACCCACCTCGAAGTCCAGAAACTTCCCCCGCCGCGCCACCGCCCCCACCACCCGCCCCTCCAAGGCAGCCACCGGCGGGTCGTACGTCTTCAACGCACTGATCGCCACCACCTGCACCCGCGCGATCTCCCGCCCGACCACCCTCGCGGCCAAAAAGGAACTCAACGCCTCAACCTCGGGCAACTCCGGCATGCGCCCAGTCTCCTCCCACCCCCAAACCCGCACCAACCCACCCACAACAACCACCCACCCCCACCACCCGACCCAGGCGAGAGGGACGCGCTGCGGGAGGGGGCGGTGGAGGGGGTGGGTGCGGAGAGCGGCGTAACGGGTGATTTTCAGACCGCCCACGGCGCCCAGCCACCTGCCCACAGGGTCGGCGGTCCGAAAATCACCCAGCCGCCGGAGCACCCACCCCTGGAACCGCCCCCGGACCCACCCACCCTCCCGAAAGCCCACCCCCACACCCCAGCCCCGCGCAGCGTCCCCCTTTTGCCCCACCCCCCGACCAAGCGCACCCTGGTTCCGGAGGAAACCCCATGACCACCCTTGAGGAACAGATCGACATCACCGCCCCCGCCCTGGCCACCTGGGAGCAACTCCACCGGGTCCACGAGTACCCCCGGTTCGTCGACGGCGTCCGCACCGCCCACCCCCACGGCCGCAACCTCGCCCACCTCGCGATCCGCATCCACGGCGCCGAACGCTCCGTGGACACCGAGATCACCGACCGCGGCCGGGGCCGGGTGATGGCCTGGCGCACCCTGGACTCCGTCCACCTGAGCGGCGCCTTCGCCCTGCTCCCCCTCGACCCCGAGCACACCCGCCTCCAGATCCGGCTGGAGTACGACCCGGAGGCCGTCCACCGCGAGTTCGGCGGCCCTCGCGGCTTCGCCCAGGCCGGAGCGATCGAGCGCACGGTCCGCGAAGACCTCGAACACTTCCGGGACCTCCTCGAAGCCCGGGTGAGCACCGCCAACGGCCACCCCGCCTCAAGCCCTGCCGGCCACCCCCACGGGAACCCCCACACCCCGTAAGAACCACATAAGCCCAGCTCAGCAAGGCCGGTGAGGCTCTTCACAGCCCGCCGCCGACAAGACCGTTCCACTTTCAACCTGTGGCAGACTCGGATGCCATGGACATCGGCCCGGTCACCAGGACGCTCCGCGCGGCGGTCTTCGCCGCGCTGGTCGTGCTGCTCGCCGGGCTCGGCCAGGTGCTGGTCACCGGCCGCTCGCTGCCGGTCGGGACGATGGGCCTGGCCTCGGCCGCCGTCTTCGTCCTGGCCTTCGCCCTGGCCGGCCGCGAACGCGGCTACCCTGCGATCGCGGCGGCGTTCCTCCCCCTCCAGCTCGGCGTCAGCGCCCTGTTCGACCTGGCCCAGCGCTCCTGCCCGTCCCTTCCGCCCGACGCCGGGCAGGGCCTGCGCCCGCTGCTCTGCGGCGGCGGCTCGCTCGGCGGGTTCCTGCTCGGCCACGGCGTGTCCGAGCAGACCGGCATCCTCGTGCTGCTCCTCCTGCACACCGTGATCGCCCTGGCCGGGGCCTTCTGGCTGCGCCGCGCGGACGCCGCGCTGAGCGGCCTCACCCGGGCCCTCCGGACGCTGGGCGAGTTCCTGCACCGCCACCTCCCGGCCGCCGCCCGCTGGCTGCGGCTGCTGACCGCCCCCGTCCCGGCCCGCCCGGTGCTCCGGGTGCCCTTCCCCCGCGCCAGCCGCGTGCTGGTCCCCGCCGAGGCCGCAGTCGTCCGCCCGGCCGTCCGCCGCGGCCCCCCGGTGTTCGCCCTGACCGTCTGAGCGCTTCCCCTCGACGGTCCTCGCTCCCCGCCACGCCCCGCGCCCAGCGCCACGCGCCCGCGCACCCGAGAGCACAGGACGACACCCCATGAGCAACGCCCGTAAGACCGACCGGAAGACCAACGCCACCGAGCGCATGCGCGAGGCCCGCGCCCAGGCCCAGCGCGCCGACCGGGTCCGCCGCCGGGTGGTGGTCGGCGGCGCCTCCGTCGCCGTGCTCGCCCTCGCGGCCGGCGTCGCCTTCGCCGTCGGCGGCTCCTCCTCGACCGCCGGGGCCGGCGGCCCGCTGGTCGTCCCCGCCAACGCGAGCGGCACCGACGGCACCGTGATCACCTACGGCAAGGCCGACGCCCCGCACACCCTGGAGGTCTACGAGGACTTCCGCTGCCCGTTCTGCGAGCAGCTGGAGACGACCACCGGCAAGGCCGTCCAGCAGCTCGCCGACGACGGCACCTACAAGATCGAGTACCACCTCGCGACGTTCCTGGACAAGAACCTCGGCGGCAAGGGCTCGCGCACCGCGCTGGCCGCCGCCGGCGCCGCCCTGAACGAGGGCGTGGACAAGTTCAAGGCCTTCCACGACGTGCTCTACGCCAACCAGCCGGACGAGCGCAGCGACGACTTCGGCGACGTCAACCACATCCTGGACCTGGCCGGCCAGGTGCCCGGCCTCAAGACCGACGCCTTCGTGAAGGCCGTCCAGGACGGCACCTACGCGCCGTGGGCGGCCAAGGTGAACGAGGAGTTCAACAAGAGCGACGTCACCGGCACCCCGACCGTCAAGCTCGACGGCAAGAAGCTGGACGTCCTGACCAACGGCAAGGCCGTCTCGCCCGAGCAGTTCACCGCCCTGGTCAAGCAGGTGACCGGGTGACGCCGCCCGCCCAGGCCGTACCCGCCGCCGCCACCACGCGGACCTTCGGTGCGAGCCGCCCCTTCGCCTGGCTGCTCCTGCTCGGCGGCGCGGTCGGCCTGTTCGCCTCGGCCGTCCTCACCCTGGACAAGATCCGGCTGCTCAAGGACCCGTCGTACGTCCCCAGCTGCAACATCAACCCGATCATCAGCTGCGGCTCGGTCATGCGCAGCGACCAGGCGGAGGCCTTCGGCTTCCCCAACTCGCTGATCGGCCTGGTCGCGTTCGGCGTGGTGATCGCGATCGGCGCCGGGCTGCTGGCCGGGGCGTCGTTCCGGCGCTGGTTCTGGCTCGGCCTCCAGGCCGGGACGGTGTTCGGGATCGGCTTCGTGACCTGGCTGATGTACCAGGCGCTGTACCGGATCAGCGCGCTCTGCCCGTACTGCATGGTGGTCTGGGCCGCGATGATCCCGCTGTTCTGGTACACCACCCTGCACAACCTGCGCTCCGGTGTGATCCCGGTCGGGCCGAGGGCGCGGACGGTGGTGCGGGAGGCCGTGCGCTACCACTGGGTCGTCCCGGTGCTCTGGTACGCGGTGATCGCACTGCTGGTGCTCAACCGGTTCTGGTACTACTGGAGCACCCTGATCTGACGCCCGTCCGCCGCCCGCCCCCCCCCCGCCCCCCCCCCGGGGGGGGGGGGGCGGGGGGGCCGGGGGGCCCTCCCCCGGTGAGGCCGCCATGCGACGCAGGATCGTCCTCTTCATGTCCGTGTCCGTGGACGGCTACTTCGAGGGACCGGACCACGACCTCGGCTGGCAGCTCATCGACGACGAGGTGCACGCCCACATGAACCGCGAACTCGTCCGCATGGGTGGTTTCCTCTCCGGCCGGCGCACCCACGAACTGATGGCCGCCTTCTGGCCCACCGCCGACCGGGACCCGGCCGCCGCGGGCCCGGTCGCGGAGTTCGCGGAGATCTGGCGCACCATGCCGAAGACCGTCTTCTCCCGCACCCTCGACCACGCCGACTGGAACACCACCGTCGTCCGCGAGGTCACCCCCGGCACGGTCGCCGCCCTCGCCGCCGGCCCCGGCGGGAACCTCGCCCTCGGCGGCGCCGACCTGGCCGCCTCCTTCCTGGCCCAGGACCTGATCGACGAGTTCCGCCTCCTCGTCCACCCCGTCGTCCTCGGCCGCGGCACCCTGCTGTTCCGCCCGACCGACCGCCCCGTCCCGCTCACCCCGGTCGAGACCCACCGCTTCACCAACGGCGTGACCCTGCTGCGCTACGCCCGCAGCGGGCCCTCGCCGCTGGACTGACGCAGGGCCGGCGGGCGGTCAGCCGTCGATCGGGTCGAAGGTGAACCGCTCGACCTCGGCGAGGAGTTCGGCGCGGCGGCGGTCGTCGATGAAGGAGGCCCGGAAGGAGTTGGCGGCCAGTCGGCGCAGGGTCTCCTGGTCGAGGGCCAGGGCCTGCCGGACGGCGCGGAAGTTGTCCTCGACGTAGCCGCCGAAGTAGGCCGGGTCGTCGGAGTTGACGGTGACCAGCAGGCCGGCGTCCAGCATCTCCCGCAGCGGGTGGTCGGCGAGGGTGTCGATGCAGCGCAGCCGGACGTTGGAGAGCGGGCAGAGGGTCAGCGGGATCTGCTCGCGGACCAGTCGGGCGACGAGTTCGCCGTCCTCCAGGCAGCGCAGGCCGTGGTCGATCCGTTCCACGCCGAGCACGTCCAGCGCCTCGGTGATGTACGAGGCCGGGCCCTCCTCGCCCGCGTGGGCGACCCGGCGCAGCCCGGCCTCGGCGGCCCGGCGGTAGACCTCGCGGAACTTCGCGGGCGGGTTGCCGACCTCGGCCGAGTCCAGGCCGATGCCGGCGATCCGGTCGAAGTACGGGCGGGCGGCCTCGAAGGTGTCCAGGGCGGAGTCGGCGGACTCGTCGCGCAGGAAGCACATGATCAGCTGGGTGCTGATGCCGTACCGCTGCTCGCTGCGCGACAGCGCGCGGGTCAGGCCGTCCACGACCACGCCGAGCGGCACCCCGCGCGCGGTGTGCGCCTGGGGGTCGAAGAAGATCTCCGCGTGCCGCACGCCCTGTTCGGCGGCCCGGGCCAGGTAGGCGTCCGCGAGGTCGGCGAAGTCCTGCTCGGTGCGCAGCACGGTCATCAGCGCGTAGTAGAGGTCGAGGAAGGACTGCAGGTCGCTGAACGAGTACGCCTTCCGCAGTTCCTCCGTGTCGGCGTACGGCAGTTCGACGGAGTTGCGGGCGGCGAGGGCGAAGGCGAGCTCGGGTTCGAGGGTGCCTTCGATGTGCAGGTGGAGTTCGGCCTTGGGGAGCGGCATGTGCGATCTGTCCGAGCTGTCGGGGATTGGGCCTGAAGGTGCGGAATTCATCCTATGATCTCGCCGATCTTCGGGGGCGCCGTGGGCAGCTCCCGGAGGGTGCGCAGCGGCGAGAACAGCGGCAGCGCCCCGGCCACCACGAGCAGGCCGGTCATCACCCACATGGTGGGTCGCAGGCCGATCGCGTCGCCCAGGACGCCGCCGGTCAGGGCGCCGAGCGGGATGGTGGCGTGGACGGCGAACATCGATCCGGCCGCCACCCGGGTGAGCAGCCCGGGCGGGGTGTAGGACTGCCGGAAGCTGCCGAGCACGACGTTGCAGAACACCACGGCCGCGACCACCCCGAGCGCGCCGACCACGTACAGGGCGGTGCCCGCTCCCGGCCCGGCCAGCGGCATCAGCAGCCCGAGCGGGACGGCGCCGAGCAGCACGGTCCGCACCGCGCGGGCCGTCCCCAGCCGGGCGCACAGCGGGCGGACCGCCGCCGCGCCGAGCACCCCGCCGAGGGCGGCGGCGGAGGCGAGCACGCCGACCCAGCCGGGGGCGATGCCGGCCTCCCGGACCAGGAACAGCGCCAGGATCGCCTGGTAGCCCATGAGGGCGAAGTTGGCGGCCGCGCCGAAGCAGAGGAAGGCCCGCAGGTAGGGGTCGCGCAGCAGGAAGGACAGCCCCTCGCGGACCTGTCCGCGCAGGCCTTCCGGCACCGGCGGCACCGGCTGCGGCCGGGCGCGGATCCGCAGCAGGGTGCCGGCCGCGATCAGGAAGCTCACCGCGTCGATGAGCAACCCGCCTGCGGCGCCGATGAGTTGGACGGCCAGCCCGGCCAGTCCGCGGCCCGCGACCTCGGCCGCAGAGCCGCTGCCCTGGAGCTTGGCGTTGCCCTCGATCAGGTCCGCCGGGGCGACCAGCTCGGGCAGGTACGCCTGGTCGGCGGCGTCGAAGAACACCGAGCAGACGCCGCCGAGGAAGGCCACGGCCAGCAGGTGCGCCAGGGTGAGGACGCCGAACCACCCCGCCACCGGCACGCTGGCGAGGAGCCCGGCGGAGCCGAGGTTGCAGGCGATCATCACGGTCCGCCGGGGCGCCCGGCCGACCCAGACCCCGGCCGGCAGGCCGAACAGCAGCCAGGGCAGCCAGATCGCGCTGGTCAGCAGGCCCGCGGCGAGCGGCCCGGCGCCCAGGGTGAGCACCGCGACCAGCGGCAGTGCGACGGTGGTGACGCTGCTGCCCAGTCGGCTGACGGTCTGCCCGGCCCACAGCAGCCGGAAGTCCCGCTGGGTGAACAGGCCCCAGCGCGAACGGAGTTCGGGGCCCCCGGCGGGCGGGGCGAGGGTGGCGGTCACGGCCTGGCCGGGACGCTGTGGGCGAAGGCCAGGACGGTCTCGCGCTCCCGCCCGTCCTCGGGCACCGGCCGCCGGGCCCACTTCTGGATCACCTCGTGCAGGTCGGCGGCCAGCTCCCGGGCCTCCTCGGGGGTGAGCCGCAGCCAGGCCTCGGTGGCCACCGAGCAGCCGTCCCGCCAGTCAGGGTCGTACCCGCCGCGCCGCGCGGACCACTCGCGGACCAGCTCGACCTTGCGTTCCAGCAGGATCGATCCGGCCGCGTCGGCGACCGCCTCGGCGGCCGGGTCCCCGTCGAAGTCGGCCCTGGTCCAGCTGAGTTCGCGGTCGGCCAGCCGCCACCAGCGCTCCCGCCGGTCCCGGGCGAGCTCGGCCGCCTCCTCGATCAGTCCGCTCTCGGCCAGCACCTTGAGGTGGTGGCTGACGTTGCCCACCGCCTGCCCGGTGCGCTCGGCCAGTCTCCCGACGGTGGCCGGGCCGTCGACCTTGAGCAGGTCGATCAGCCGCCAGCGCAACGGGTGGGTGAGGGCGGCGAGCACCCGGGAGTCCTGGATCTCCCGGGTGCCGCGCGGTTCGTCGGTCGTCCTGCCCGTCGTCTCGTCCATGCCGGGAGGATATCCACAAGAACTCTCGTACGACAGCTCTTTTACAATTCTCCTTGTCCATC
This sequence comes from Kitasatospora sp. NPDC059088, assembly GCF_042738155.1. Classification (NCBI taxonomy): domain Bacteria; kingdom Bacillati; phylum Actinomycetota; class Actinomycetes; order Kitasatosporales; family Streptomycetaceae; genus Kitasatospora; species Kitasatospora sp. NPDC059088. The sequence continues at coordinate 24,542 of NZ_JBHYGR010000096.1, forward strand.
CGGACCGCCCCGGACGATCGGGTGCACCGGCGGCGGTCGGCGGGCACCCTGGAGGAGGGGACTTCCGCCGAGGAGGCACCGCGATGCAGCACGCCGACGACCCGCACATCCGGCCCGCGGGCATCTCCCCGCACGCACTGGGCAACGACACCCTGCTGCACGAGCTGGAGCAACTGCACCGCACCCGCCACGAGACCTTCCTGTACGGCTCGGAGGAGGCGCTGAAACGGCACACCCTGCGGACGGGCCAGCTGGAGGCCGAGTACCTGAACCGCTTCCCCCTCCGGCAGGTGACCGCGGCCCGGACCAGGGCCGGCGCCCGGGCCCGGGAGGCGGCCGCCCGGGTGGAGTCGCTGCCGGAGTGACGCCCGCCGGCCCCCGGCGGGACACGCCGGGCGGTGGTGGCGCGCCCCGGGGCGGGGCGTCGGGGAGGGTGTGAGGGCAGAGCACCGGACCCGACCCCCCACTGGGAGCCCCGCATGCCCATCGCCAGCGTCAACCCCGCGACCGGCGAGATCGTCCAGACCTTCGAAGCGCTCGACGCGGCCGGGATCGAGCGGCGGCTGGCCCGCGCCGAAGCCGCCTTCCACGGCTACCGCAGCACCCCGTTCGCCGCCCGCGCCGAACTGATGCACCGCGCGGCCGACCTGCTGGACCGGGACCAGGACGCGCTCGCCCGCACCATGACCGAGGAGATGGGCAAGCCGCTCGCCGCCGCCCGGGCCGAGGCCGCCAAGTGCGCCAAGGCGATGCGCTGGTACGCCGACCACGCCGAGGCGCTGCTCGCCGACGAGCACCCGGCCCCCGCCGACGTGGCCGACAGCGGCGCCTCCCGGGCGTACGTCCGCTACCGCCCGCTCGGCCCGGTGCTCGCCGTGATGCCGTGGAACTTCCCGTTCTGGCAGGTGATCCGCTTCGCCGCGCCGGCCCTGATGGCGGGCAACGTCGGCCTGCTCAAGCACGCCTCCAACGTGCCGCGCACCGCGCTGGCGATCGAGGAGCTGTTCCGGCGGGCCGGCTTCCCCGAGGGCTGCTTCCAGACCCTGCTGATCGGCTCGGGCGCGGTCGAGGGCGTGGTCCGGGACGGCCGGGTCGCCGCCGTCACCCTCACCGGCAGCGAGCCGGCCGGGCGGGCGGTCGCGGCCGCCGCCGCGGACGAGGTGAAGAAGGCGGTGCTGGAGCTGGGCGGCAGCGACCCGTTCGTGGTCCTGCCGAGCGCCGACCTGGACGCCGCGGTCGCCACCGCCGTCCGGGCCCGGGTGCAGAACAACGGCCAGTCCTGCATCGCCGCCAAGCGCTTCATCGTGCACACCGACGTCTACGACCGCTTCACCGCCGCCTTCACCGAGGCGATGCGCGCGCTGCGGATCGGCGACCCGATGGACGAGGCCACCGACGTCGGCCCGCTGGCCAGCCGCCAGGGCCGGGACGACCTGGAGGAACTGGTCGAGGACGCCCGCACCCACGGCGCCCGGGTCGAGTGCGGCGGCAACCGCCCGATGGGCTGGGACACCGGCTGGTTCTACGAGCCGACCGTGCTGACCGGCATCACCCCGGCGATGCGGATCCACCTGGAGGAGACCTTCGGCCCGGTCGCCACCGTCTACCGGGTCGCCGACCTGGACGAGGCGGTGGCCCTCGCCAACGACACGCCGTTCGGGCTCAGTTCCAACGTCTGGACCACCGACCAGGGCGAGCAGGAGCGCTTCGTCCGCGACATCCAGGCCGGCGGGGTGTTCTTCAACGGCATGACCGCCTCCCACCCGGCGCTGCCCTTCGGCGGGGTCAAGCGCTCCGGCTTCGGGCGGGAGCTGTCCGGGCACGGCATCCGGGAGTTCTGCAACGTCACCACGGTGTGGATCGGTTGATCGCTCCCGGAGCCGCGACGCCTCCGGTACGGCTGCGGGTACCCGGGTTCGGGCCGGTCAGGTCAGGTCAGCCCACCGTCCGGTGCCTGCCCCGGCCGGGCGTCGCCCAGCGGGCGACCATGCCGACCAGCGCGATGAAGGTCAGCAGCCAGAAGAAGGCCATCAGCCCGATCATCGGGTCCCACTCCGTCTGGACCTCGACCATGAGCAGGCCGATCGAGAGCGCGACCATGAAGGTCACCACGGTGGGGCTGAGGCTGAGCAGCCAGCGCCAGGCCCGGTGGCCCAGGCTCGGGTTCTTCGGGGCGTCCGGCCCGGTTTCGAGTTCCTTGTAGCTGAGCAGGTCCATTCGGGATCGCCTCCGGTGCTGGGTGAGGGGGAGGGGGCGGCCCGCGCGGTCAGGAGGCCTTGCGCGGAGCCGCGGACTTGCGGGTGGTGGTCTTCTTCGCCGGGGCGGCCTTCCCGGTGCCCGCGGCCTTTCCGGCGGCGGCGGTCTTCTTCGCGGTGGCGGCCTTGTTCGCGGTGGCGGCCTTCTTCGCGGCGGCGCGCTTGCGCGGCGCCGGCTCCTCGGCGGCCGGCTGTTCGTCGACCGGCTCCGCCGCGGCCGGGGTGGCCGGCGCCCGGCCGCCCTTGGCCTGCCGGAGGCTGCTGCGCAGCGCCTCCATCAGGTCGATCACGTTGTCCGGCGCCTCGCCGGGCTCCTCCTCGTGCGGGAGCTCGACGCCCTCCAGCCGGGCGGTGATCACCTGCTGGAGCGCCTGCTGGTAGTCGTCGTGGAGCTGGGAGAGGTCGAAGTCCTCGGAGAGGGTGTCCATCAGCGACCGCGCCATCTTGAGCTCCTGCGGCCGCACCGCGACGTCCTCCTCGGGCGCGATCCCGGCCGCCGGGCGGACCTCGTCGGGCCAGATGCAGGTCTGGAGCACCAGCGTCCCGTCGTGCACCCGCAGCACCGCGGGCGACTCCCGGGTGCGCAGCGCGATCTTGGTGACGGCGATCTGCCCCGACTCCACCAGCGCGTCGCGCAGCAGGGCGTACGGCTTGGCGGCGGCCTTGTCGGCGACGCCCACGTAGTAGGCCTTGGAGAACATCAGCGGGTCGATCTCGGTGGCGTCCACGAAGGCCAGCACGTCGATGATCTTCTTGCTGGGCAGCGGCAGGTCGGCGAGGTCGTCGTCGCTGAGCGTGACCGTCCGGCCGTCGGGCGACTCGTAGCCCTTGGCGATCTCCGCGTACGGGACCTCCTTCTCCTCCCGTTCGCAGTACCGCTTCATCCGCACCCGGCCACCGTCCTTGGCGTGCACCTGGTGCAGCGGGACGTCGTGCTCCTGGGTCGCGGAGTAGAGGTGGACGGGGATGCTGACCAGTCCGAAGCTGATCGTCCCCTTCCAGGTGGTCTGCATGGTTCCCACTGTGCGCGCGTTCGGCCGGATCGGCCACTTGCTCCGGCAGGGCCCTGGCGGGTTCCCGCCAGCATGACGCTGCGTCAGATTTGAGCCTTTCCCGCCACTTCTCCACCCACCCTGACCTGGCCTTTTGTGTCCGGTGAGCGAACAGTTATCTCTCAGCTGTTCCGATACCCGGGCGTAGAAGTTAGGTTGCACCGCAATGCGCGGGTCTGTCCCCCACCCTCCGGCACGACGAGCCGAGGGTCATGCCGCGCCGGAAAGGCAGAAGGCACCCTCCATGAGTGCGGACACCACCAAGCAGGCCGCGGACACCACCCAGGTCCCCCACCAGCTCGGCCCGGTCGGACACGGCGGCGACGGCCACCTGAAGGCCGGGCTCAAGAACCGGCACCTGTCGATGATCGCGATCGGCGGCGTGATCGGCGCCGGCCTGTTCGTCGGCTCCGGTGCGGGCATCGCCTCCACCGGTCCCGGCATCCTCCTCTCCTACACCCTGGCCGGCGTGCTGGTGGTGCTGGTGATGCGGATGCTCGGCGAGATGGCGGCGGCCGACCCGCAGAGCGGCTCGTTCTCGGCGTACGCGGACCGCGCGCTGGGCCGCTGGGCCGGCTTCACCATCGGCTGGCTGTACTGGTTCTTCTGGGTCGTGGTGCTCGCCGTCGAGGCGACGGCCGGCGCCAAGATCCTCAACCACTGGGTGCCGGGCGTGCCGCAGTGGGGCTGGGCCCTGATCGTGATGGCGGTGCTGACCTCCACCAACCTGTTCTCGGTCGCCTCCTACGGCGAGTTCGAGTTCTGGTTCGCCGGGATCAAGGTGGTGGCGATCGCCGCGTTCCTGGTGATCGGCACCCTCGCCGTCTTCGGCGTGCTGCCGGACACCCACGCGGTCGGCGCCAGCAACCTGACCGGCCACGGCGGCTTCCTGCCGCACGGCGTGGGCGCGGTGTTCACCGGCATGCTCACGGTCGTCTTCGCCTTCATGGGCAGCGAGATCGTCACCCTGGCGGCAGGCGAGTCGGAGGACCCGGAGAAGGCGGTCAGCAAGGCCACCAACAGCGTGATCTGGCGGATCGGGATCTTCTACCTGGGCTCCATCCTGCTGGTGGTGACCCTGCTGCCGTGGGACTCCGCCGCGGTGAAGGACAGCCCGTACGTGGCGGTGCTCGACCACGTGGGCATCCCGCACGCGGGCCAGGTGATGGACGTGATCGTGCTGACGGCGGTGCTCTCCTGCCTCAACTCCGGGATGTACACCGCCTCCCGGATGGCCTTCTCGCTCGGCCGGCGCGGCGACGCCCCGAAGGTCTTCGCGACGGTGAACTCGCGCGGCGTGCCGATGGTGGCCATCCTCTCCTCGGTGGTCTTCGGCTTCATCGCGGTCTTCTTCAACTACACCTCGCCGAACACCGTGTTCGCCTTCCTGCTGAACTCCTCCGGTGCGATCGCGCTCTTCGTCTGGCTGGTGATCTGCGCGACCCAGCTGCGGATGCGCAAGATCATCGAGCGTGAGATGCCCGAGCGGCACACCGTCCGGATGTGGCTGTACCCCTATCTCACCTGGGTGGCCATCGGCATGATCGGCTTCGTCGTGGTGTACATGTTCACCGACCCCGACGGACGCAAGCAGATGTACCTGTCGCTGGTGGCCGCGGCGATCGTGCTCGGTGCCTCGGCCGTGGTGGGCCGGCGCCGGCGGGCGGCGGTGGCGGGGGGGAGTGTTGCGGGGGGGGGGGGCGGCGGGTGCTGGGGGCCCCCCACCGCGGCGGCCTACTCGGTGGGCTTGGCGAAATGCTCCACGACGGCGGCGTAGCTGTCGTCGGCGTACCCGCGCGCGGCGACCGCCTCCATCACGGCCGTCAGCTGCCGGGGCAGGACCGGGTTGAGGCCGCGCCGCTCGCTCTCGTCCAGCAGGTGGCGGGCGGCCGCCAGGTGGGTGCGCAGCGCCGAGTCCTCGGCCGGGTAGTCGCCCTCGTCGACCTGCCGGGCGTAGCGGGCCAGGAAGGCGCCGATGCCGCCGAACAGCAGCTCGGCGGTCGGCGCGAAGTCCGTCGCGCCGATCCCGGCGGTGCGCAGCAGCGCCGCCGCGTGGAGGAAGCCGTTGAGTCCGGACCACAGCACGGCCAGCAGGGCGACGTCGTGCAGCGAGGCGAGCCCGGGGCCGTCGCCGAGGTAGGTGGGGCAGCCGCCGAGCGCGGTCAGGGCCGCCTCGTGGGTGCGGAAGGCCGCCTCGGGGCCGCTGTAGAGCACCACGGTCCCGGCGGCTCCGATGGCGTCGGGGGTGGCCAGCAGGGCGCCGTCGAGGCTCCGGGCGCCGTACCGGGCCGCCGCCTCGGCGACGGCGGCGGCGTCCGCGGAGGTGCCGGAGGTGACGTCGACCAGGACCCGGCCGGCCAGGGCGTCCCCGGCGGCGTCGAGGACCTCGCCGACGGCGTGGTGGTCGCCGAGGCAGAGCACGACCAGCGGTGCGGCGGCCGCCGCTTCCGCGGGCGTCGCGGCGCGGTGGGCGCCCCGGGCGGCCGGGCCGTCGGCACGGGCGGCGGTGCGGTTCCAGACGGTGGTGCGGTGCCCGGCGGCCAGGAAGGCGTCGGCGAGCGCCGTGCCCATCAGGCCGAGGCCGAGCACGGCGACGGGGGCGGGGGCGGTAGCGGCGGCAGGGGCAGGGCGGCGGTCGGTCGTCACGAGGTCTCCTTCGGGCGGTCCGGCAGGGTGACGGGTGCGGTGCGGCGGCGGGGCTCGTTCAGCGCGCGGACCATCGGCTCCTCGACGAGGGCGTGCAGCAGCCAGGCCGCCGCCAGTGATCCGGCCACCAGGACGGCCGTGTACAGCAGCGGCCGGAGCCCGTCGGCGGTGCCGTACGGGTCGAGCAGCGCGTCGCCGTACTCGATCACCAGGTAGTGCGACAGGTACAGCGTCAGCGAGAGGGCGCCCAGGTGCTCGGCCGCCGGGTGGGCGAGCCGGGACGGCCGGCCCAGCCGGTCGGCGTTGGCGGCGCCCACGATCAGCGCGCCCAGCGGCAGGACGGTGATCGCGGCGACGCCGAACAGCAGCGGGGAGAGCTGGTCGAGCGGGTAGAGCAGGGTGAACGCGGCGGCGCCGTGCCAGGTCCGGACGCCGTCGAGCCGGCCCTCCCGGACCAGCCGGGCCAGCACCACGCCGAACAGGAACTCCGGCAGCCGCGCCGGGGGGAAGGTGTAGCAGAGCCAGATCTGGCGGAGCGTCACGCCGAGCCCGAAGGAAGGCCCGTCGCTTCCGGGCCGCGCCGCCGTGAGCAGCACCGGGATCAGCACGGCGGCCGCGACGGCCGCCGCCGCCCAGGCCCAGAGGTGTGCGGAGCCGATCGCGGCCGCCCGCCGGGCGATGACCGGGAACAGCAGGTAGAAGAGCAGGTCGCAGCAGAGCGACCAGGACACCCCGTTCACCCCGGGGTCCAGCAGGTCGAAGCCGGGTGACCAGGTCTGGACGAGCAGCGCGTTCGGCAGCCAGGCCCACAGCGGCACGGCCCGCCCGGCGGCGGCCAGCAGCAGCACCCCGAGCAGCAGGGTCACCAGGTGGGTGGGCAGGATCCGGGCCACCCGGCGGCGCCAGAACACCGGGACGGGCTGCCCGGGCCGCCAGGCCCAGGCCAGCAGGAAGCCGCTGAGCAGGAAGAAGAACGTCACCGCGGCGAACCCGAGGCGGAGCAGGGTGGCGCTCTCGCCGTGCCCGTGGGTCCAGATCAGGCTGGCGTGCTGGGCGACGACGGCCGCGGCCGCGACGAAACGCAGACCGGTGAGCGAGGGCAGCCGGGACGACCTGCCGAGTGCCAAGAGCGTTCCCGAGGTATCGGAGCGGGTGGGGGAAGGCCCGGTGATCGTATCCGAACTCGCCGATGTTGTTCGCTTTTGACGAATTGTCGGAAACACCAGGCCGATTGCCTGCTCTGCATACTTTCCTGCTCGCAATGTTGACGGTGGGTCAGATCTGATAGAGATCGGATGCCCGGCTAGGGTGCGTGCGCGATCGTCCGACGTCGCGCCGCCCTGCCCGCCCGCCCAGGACCGGAGACCCACGTGGCCGACAATGACACCCTGCGCCAGTACTTGAAGCGCGTGGTCGCCGACGCCGTCGACACCCGGGAACGCCTGCGCGCCCTGGAGGAACGGCAGTCGGAGCCGATCGCGGTCCTCGGCGCGGCCTGCCGCTACCCCGGCGGCGCCGATTCCCCGGAAAAGCTCTGGCAGTTGGTCGCCGACCGGGTCGACGCGGTCGCCGGATTCCCGTCGAACAGGGGCTGGCCGCTCGATTCCCTGTTCCATCCCGACCCCGACGCCGTCGGCACCAGCTACGTCGAACAGGGCGGATTCCTGTACGACGCCGATCGGTTCGACGCCGAATTCTTCGGGATGTCCCCCCGGGAAGCCCTCGGCACCGACCCCCAGCAGCGCATCCTGCTGGAAATCGCCTGGGAGGCCTGCGAACGCGCCGGAATCCCGCCGGAGGCCCTCCGCGGCAGCCGGACCGGCGTCTTCGCCGGGGTGATGTACAACGACTACGGCTCCCGGCTCCAGCGCGCCCCCGAGGGCTACGAGGGGTACCTGCTGACCGGCAACACCTCCAGCGTGATCTCCGGCCGGATCGCCTACACCTTCGGGTTGGAGGGTCCGGCGGTGACGGTGGACACGGCCTGCTCCTCCTCGCTGGTCGCGCTCCACCTGGCCGCCCAGGCCCTGCGCAGCGGCGAGGCGGACCTCGCGCTGGCCGGCGGCGTCACCGTGATGGCCCGGCCGGACACCTTCGTGGAGTTCAGTCGGCAGCGGGGGTTGTCGGTGGACGGTCGGTGCCGGTCGTTCGCGGCGGGTGCGGACGGGACGGGGTGGAGTGAGGGGGTGGGGGTGCTGGTGGTGGAGCGCCTGTCGGATGCGGTGCGTCACGGGCATCGGGTGTTGGCGGTGGTGCGGGGTTCGGCGGTGAATCAGGACGGTGCGTCGAACGGTTTGACGGCGCCGAACGGGCCTTCGCAGGAGCGGGTGATCCGGGCGGCGTTGTCGGCGGCCGGGTTGGGTGCGGGGGATGTGGATGTGGTGGAGGCGCACGGGACGGGGACCCGGCTCGGGGATCCGATCGAGGCGCAGGCGTTGCTGGCGACCTACGGCCAGGAGCGTTCTGTTGAGCGGCCGTTGTGGTTGGGGTCGTTGAAGTCGAACATCGGGCATGCGCAGGCGGCTGCGGGTGTGGGTGGTGTGATCAAGATGGTGCGTGCCTTGGCGGAGGGGGTGTTGCCGGGGTCGTTGTATGCGGGGGAGCCGTCGCCGTTGGTGGACTGGGCTTCGGGTGGGGTGGAACTGCTGGCCGGGGCGCGGGAGTGGCCGGAGGTGGGTCGTGCGCGTCGGGCGGGGGTGTCCTCGTTCGGGATCAGTGGGACGAACGCGCACGTGATCCTGGAGCAGGCGCCGGAGGTCGCGCTGTCTTCGGAGGAGGTGGTGGAGCCGTCGGGGGTGGTGGCCTGGCCGGTGTCGGCGCGCACCGACGCGGCGCTGCGCGCCCAGGCCGTACGACTGCTGGCCTTCGCCCAGGACCGCCCGGAACTGCACCCGGCCCGTCTGGGCCTCGCGCTCGCCCGGACGCGTGGTGCGCTGGAGCGCCGGGCCGTCCTGCTCGGCGCCGACCGTGCCGAACTCCTGGACGCACTGGCGAAGTTCGCCTCGGATGAGGAGAGCGCGGCCGTGCTGCACGGCCGGGTCGCGCCCGGTGGTCGTACGGCGTTCGTGTTCACGGGTCAGGGTAGTCAGTGGTCGGGTATGGGGCGTGGGTTGTACGGGGCGTTCCCGGTGTTCGCGGCGGCGTTCGACGAGGTGTGCGCGGCGTTCGATCCGTTGTTGGGGCGGTCGTTGCGGGAGGTGGTGTTCGAGGGCGGGGAGTTGCTGGATCGTACGGAGTTCACTCAGCCGGCGTTGTTCGCGGTGGAGGTGGCGCTGTACCGGTTGGTGGTGTCGGCGGGTGTGACGGCGGATGTGGTGGCCGGGCATTCGATCGGCGGGGTGGTGGCGGCGTTCGTGGCGGGTGCGTTCTCGTTGCACGATGCTGCGGTGTTGGTGGTGGCCCGGGGCCGGTTGATGGGGTCGGCGCGTTCGGGTGGGGCGATGGTGGCGGTGGAGGCCGCGGAGGGGGAGGTGCTGGCCGAACTGGTGGGCCTGGAGGGGTCGGTGTCGTTGGCGGCGGTGAACGGTCCGCGTTCGGTGGTGCTCTCCGGGGACGAGGAAGCGGTGCTGGAGCTGGCTGGGCGGTGGCGGGAACGCGGCCGCAGGGTGAAGCAGTTGACGGTCAGTCATGCGTTCCATTCGCCGCACATGGACGGCGTGTTGGAGGAGTTCACGCGGGTGGCGGGCGGGGTGGTGTTCGCGGAGCCGTTGCTGCCGGTGGTCTCCGACCTGACCGGTGGCCTGGCCACGGCGGAGGAGTTCGCGGACCCGGCGTACTGGGCGCGGCACATCCGTTCGGCGGTGCGCTTCCACGACGTCGTGCAGACGCTGCACGAGCAGGGCGTCACCCGCTACCTGGAACTCGGCCCCGACGCCGTCCTCACCCCGCTGGTCGAGGCGGCCCTCGGCGCGGACGCACCCGTGGCCGCTGCGGCCGCCCTGCGCCGGGACCGACCCGAAGCGCGGGCCGTGGCGACCGCCCTGGCCCGGCTGGCCGTCACCGGGACGGCCGTCGACTGGCCGGCCCTGACCGGGGTGACCGGCCGCATCGCCGACACGCCGGAGCTGCCCGGCTATCCGTTCGAGCACCGGCGCTACTGGCTCGACGCCGACGCCACCCCGGCGGACCCGCGTGAGGTGGGCCTCGACCAGGCCGACCATCCGCTGCTCGGCGCGGAACTGCAACTCCCGGACAGCGGTGGCCTGGTGCTCACCGGCCGGCTGTCCCCGGCCGCGCTGCCCTGGCTCGCCGAGCATGAGATCCTCGGCACCCCACTGCTGCCCGGAGCCGCCCTGGTCGAGCTCGCGCTCCGGGCGGGGCAGCGCGTCGGCGCCCCGCACCTGGCCGAACTGACCCTGGAGTCCCCGCTGCCGCTGCCCGCCGAGGGCGCCCTGCAACTCCAGCTCGCGGTCGGTCCGTCCGACCCGTCCGACCCGAACGGCCTGCGCGTGCTGGCCGTGCACACCCGGCCGGCCGGGGACGGGGACGCCCCCTGGACCAGGCACGCCACCGGAACCCTCGCCCCGGAGGGCCAGGGAGCACCAGGGTTCGCCGACTCCGCCGACTTCGCCGCCGTGCGGGTCTGGCCCCCGGTCGGCGCCGCACCCCTGGACACGGACGCCCTGTACCCGGAGCTCGCCGCCGACGGCTACCGCTACGGCCCCGCCTTCCAGGGCCTGCGCTCCGCCTGGCGGGCCGCGGACGGCACGCTCTTCGCGGAGGTCGGGCTGCCCGAGGGCCCGGCGGCCGAGGCCGGCGCGTACGGGCTGCACCCGGCGCTGCTGGACGCCGCCCTCCACCTGCTCGCCCGGTACGGCCGCGCCGCGGGTGCGGAGTCCGCACTGCTGCTGCCCTTCGCCTGGCACGGTGTCTCCGTGCACGCCACGGGCGCCACCGCGGCCCGGGTCGCGCTGCGACCGACCGACGGCGGCTACCGGCTGGTCCTCGCCGACGCCCAGGGCGCGCCGCTGGCCGAGGTCGCCCGGCTCGACCTGCGGCCGGTCACCCGCGAGGCGCTGGCCCGCAGCCTGCGGACCGTCGCCGACCGCTCGCTGTACGCGCTCTCCTGGGAGCCCGTGCCTCCGCCGCCGTCCGTACCGCCCGTCCCGTTCACGGATCCGGCCGCCGCCGCGGTCGCCGTCCTCGTCCCGGCCGGGCAGCGGCCGGACCTCGACCTGCTGCCCGCCGCGACCCCGGTGACCGCGCTCGCCGAGCTCCCGGAGCCGGTGCCGTCGACCGTCCTGATCCCGTACGCCACCCCGGCCGACGCCGGCTCCCCGGCGGAGGCCGCCCACGCCGCCGTCCGGCTCCTGCTGCCGGTGCTCCAGGAGTGGCTGGCCGAGCCGCGCACCGCCGGCTCCCGGCTGGTCCTGCTCACCCGGGGCGCCGTCACGACCGGCGCCGACGAACCGGTGCGCGATCTGGCCGCCGCCTCGGTGCGGGGCCTGTTCCGCTCGGCGGCGGCCGAACACCCGGGCCGGGTGGCGCTGTTGGACGCCGGGGAGGGCGAACGGGTGACGCCGGACCTCCTCCGGTTCGACGAGGAGCCCGAGCTGGCGGTCCGCCAGGAAAGGATGCTTCGCCCCAGGCTGACCAGGGCCGAAACCTCCGACCGGCAACCGGACCTCGGGGCGGGAACCGTCCTGCTCACCGGGGCCTCCGGGGCGCTCGGTGCGACGGTGGCCCGCCACCTGGTGCACTCCCACGGCGTCCGGGGCCTGCTCCTGCTCAGTCGCCGCGGCAGCGTGGAGCCGGGCCTGGTCGAGGAGTTGACGGCGGCCGGGGCCGCCGTGGCGACCGTCGCCGCCGACGTCGCCGACCCCCGGGCCGTACGGGCCGCGCTGGACCGGGCGCCCGCCGGGCTGCCGGTCACCGCCGTGCTGCACGCGGCCGGCGTGGTCGACGACGGCGTGACCGAGGGCCTCACGGCGGAGCGGGTCGCCGCCGTGCTGCGGCCCAAGGCCGACGGCGCCTGGGCGCTGCACGAGGCGACCGGGGAACTGCCGCTGCACGCCTTCGTGCTGTTCTCCTCGGTCGCCGGACTGCTCGGCACCGCAGGCCAGGGCCCGTACGCGGCCGCCAACTCCTTCCTCGACGCGCTCGCCGCCCACCGGCGCGAACTGGGCCTACCCGGGCTCTCCTTGGCCTGGGGACTGTGGGACGGCGACGGCATGGGGAGCCGGCTGTCCACCACCGACCTGGCCCGGCTGGCCCGGACCGGCATCGCCCCGCTGCCCCCGGCCGAGGCGCTCGCCCTGCTGGACGACGCGCTCGGCTCGCCGCAGCCGCTGCTCGCCCCGGTCCGGCTGGACCTCGCCACGGCCACGGCGAGCGGCACCGTCCTGCCCGCGCCGCTGCGCGGCCTGGCCCGCCCGGACCGCCCGGCCCGACTCTTATACACATCAGACCCAGCCGACGACACTG
>NZ_JBHYGR010000097.1:0-28769 GCF_042738155.1 Kitasatospora sp. NPDC059088
CGCCGGGGGGGGGGGGGGGGGGGTGGGGGGGGGGGTGGGGGGGGCGCGGGGGGGGGGGGGGGGGGGCGGTGCGGCGCGGGCCGGCCCGGGGGGCGCGCCCGCGGGGGGGGGGGCGGGGCGCGTGGCCGGCCGGGGCGGGGGCGGCCGGGCGGCGGGCGGGCGGGGCGCTGGGCGCGGGCAGGCCCGGGCCGGAGTCGGTGACCTCGATCCGCAGCCGGTCGCCGTTGATGGCGGCGGTGACCTGGAAGCCGTCGTCGGGCCGGCCGGTGGCGCCGTGTTCGACGGCGTTGGCGCAGGCCTCGGTGAGGGCGACGCCGAGGTCGTCGGCGATCTGGGGGTCGACGCCCGCGGTCGCCATGGCACCGAGCAGGATGCGCCGGGCCAGCGGAACGCTGGCCGGGTCGCGCTTGAGGTGCAGAGTCCACCAGATGTCCACGGGAGGTCCCTCCTGGCTGCGGCTCCACATACAACTAGGTATCTCCGGGCGATTCGGCGGTGAACCGTGCCCGGGGGCGGCTACCGCCCGTTCGGCGGATGGACTGGGGACGGGGTCTGTGCCGAAGGGCGCATGCGGTGGGGTGCACGCCGCGGCCGAACGGGGCATTCGTAGGGATTTCCCACCCTGCCCGTGTCGGCGGTGTACGCGATGAGATGATGGCCCGGCCATGACTGCCCTCCCCGCCGCCCCGTTCCAGGGCACCCCTGTCTTCGAGCGAGCGCAGCCGGCTCGGCCGGTGGGGGCCGCCTGGGACCTGCGGCTTGCCCGGGCGGTCCCGTTCGCGCTGGTGTGCACGCTGATAGCGGCCGCCGGGCACGCGCTGGCGGGTGGCGGGAACGTGCCGCCGGTCGCGCTGGCGACGGGCTTCGCCGCGGTGCTGGTGCTCGCGGTGGCGTGCGGCGGGCGGGAGCGTTCGCTGGTGGCCATCTCCGGTGCGCTGGGCGCGGGTCAGCTGGGGCTGCACTGCCTCTTCCACGGCCTGGGCGGCCACGGGATGCACGACGGCGTGCCGATGAGCGTGCCGCAGGCGGCCGGGCGGCTGATCTGCAACGAGGCCCGGCCGGGCACCCTGGTGGGCCTGCCCGCCGGCACCTCGCCGGAGCAGCTGGTCTCCTCGGCGGGTCTGGACCCGCACGCGTACGCCGCCGTGCCCTGGTGGCAGCAGGGCGGAGTGCTGGGGATGACGCCGTCGATGCTGGCCGGGCACCTGGCCGCCGCGCTGGTGGCGGGCTGGTGGCTGCGGCGCGGCGAGGCGGCGCTGTGGCGGCTGCTGCGGGTGGCGGCGTCGGCGGCCCGGGAGCACTGGGCGGAGCCGCTGCGCTCGGCGCTGGTGCTGGTGGCCGCGTTGCTGGGCGGTCTGTTCGGCGTGGCCGGTCCGGTCCGCCGGTTCGGTGCGGGGGGCGGCGGGAGCCGGCTGCCCGCGGGCGCGGTGCTGCGGCACAGCGTGGTGCGGCGCGGGCCGCCGTGCGGGGCCTTCGCGTACTGATCCGGCGTTGGCGCGCACCCCGAGGAGGGGTGTCGGCCGACCGGGTGCGGTGCGCGGTGTCCGGGCCGTTCCGTCCGTCCACGGCGACGGCGGCCCCTGGTCCTGCCCCCCACGTCCGCGCGTGCAGCCCGCCGCCGAGAGCGGCGGTCACGTGCCGAGCTCCGATCGGAGACCCCCCATCATGCGTTCCCTTCCCACCCGCCGTCTCGCCGCCGTCGCCCTGACCGCCGCCGCCTCGGTGGTGGCGCTGGCCGGCCCCGCCTTCGCGCACGTCACCGTGAACCCGGGTTCGGCCGCGCAGGGCGGCTACACGGCCGTCGACTTCCGGGTGCCGAACGAGAGCGACACGGCGAGCACGGTGAAGCTGGAGGTCAACCTGCCGCTGGACCACCCGCTGGCCTCGGTCCGGACCCTGCCGCTGCCGGGCTGGACGGCCGCCGTCGAGAAGGCCAAGCTCGACAAGCCGATCAAGGTGCACGGCAGCGACGTCAACGAGGCCGTCTCCAAGATCACCTGGACCGCCGACCCGGGCACCAAGATCGCCCCCGGCCAGTTCCAGGAGTTCCGGGTCTCGCTCGGCCCGCTGCCGACCGACGCCGACAGCATGGTCTTCAAGGCCCTGCAGACCTACGACAACGGCGACGTGGTCCGCTGGATCGACGAGGCCGCGGCCGGCCAGCCCGAGCCGGCCCACCCGGCCCCGGCCCTCAAGCTCACCAAGGCCGCCGGTGACGACCACCACGGCGCCTCCGCCACCGCCTCCCCGGCCGCCGGCGCCCACGGCGACAGCTCCGACCACGCCGCCTCCGCCGGCGACGCCAAGTCCAGCGACGGCACCGCCCGTACCCTCGGCGTGGTCGGCATCGTCGTCGGCGTGATCGGCACCGCCGTCGGCGTGCTCGGCCTGCGCCGCAGGAACAGCGGCTCCGCCTCCTGACCCCTCGCCGGGGGGGGGGGGGCCCCCCCCCCCCCGGCCCCCCCCCCCGGGCCCCCCCCCCCCCCCGGCCGCCCCCGCCCCCCCCCCCCCCCCCCCCCCGCACCGCCCCCCCGGCGGGGGGGCCCTCACCCCTCCCGGTACGGCCCCGCCGGCGGTCCACCGCGTCCGATCGGAACCACCATGCCCCGCACCGCCCGCTCCACCCGACTGGCCGGCGCCGCCGCCCTCGCCCTGGCCGCCGCGCTGACCCTGTCCGCCTGCGGCTCCTCCGGCGGCGGCGGTTCGACCGCCGCCAAGGTGACCCAGCAGAAGGAGGACACCCCGTACCAGGGAACCAAGCTGGCCAGGAACTTCGAGAAGCCGGACCTCCAGCTGACCGACACCTCCGGCCAGCCGTACGACCTGCGGCAGCAGACCAACGGCAGGGCCACCCTGCTGTTCTTCGGCTACACCAGCTGCCCGGACGTCTGCCCGACCACCATGGGCGACATCGGGGTCGCGATGAAGGCCCTCCCGGCGGAGGACCGGAAGAAGGTCAACGTCGTCTTCGTCTCCACCGACCCCCAGCGCGACACCCCCAAGGTGCTGCGCACCTGGCTGGACTCGATGGGCACCGACTTCATAGGCCTCACCGGCGACCTGGCGAAGGTGAAGACCGCGGCCAAGTCGCTCGGCATCATGATCGAGGACCCGGTGGTCAACGCGGACGGCACCGTCACCTCCACCCACGGCGCGCAGGTGCTGGCCTTCCTCCCCTCGGACGACAAGGCGCACGTGCTCTACATGAGCGGCACCGAGGAGAAGACCTACGAGCACGACCTGCCGCTGCTCGCCAAGGGGGTCGCGGCGTGATGGCGGCGAACCGACGGTTCCGCCGCTCGGCCCTGGCCGGGGCGGTGCTGGCGACGGTCCTCGGCGGCGGCGCGATACTCGCCGCCTGCGGGACGGGCGGCCCGGACGGCGGCCCGTCGGACGCCGGTCCGGCGAAGCTGAGCGTGGCCGACTCCTACATCCCGCTGCCCCCGGCGGGCGGGATGGGCGCCGGCTACCTGACCGTCCGCAACGACGGCGGGCCGGACCAGCTGCTCAAGGTCACCAGCCCCGCCGCCGGGTCGGTCACCATGCACCGCTCGACCGCCTCGACCATGGAGCAGGTCAACAGCCTGGACGTGCCCGCGCACGGCGCGCTGCAGCTCGCCCGCGGCGGCACCCACCTGATGATCATGGACTGGCAGAAGGCCCCCGCCCTGGGTGACGAGCTGGAGCTCGACCTGACCTTCGCCAAGTCCGGCACCATCTCCGTCAAGGTGCCGGTCAAGGAGCTCACCTACCGCCCCGGCCAGAGTTAGGGGACCCGCCAGCATGGAGAAGGCCGCCCACCCCCGCAGCGCGTCACGGCCGCCGGCCGCGCGCCGCCGGAGCGTCCCGCTGCGCATCGCCGCGGCGCTGGGAACGCTCGGCACGCTGCTCGCGCTGATGCTCGCCGGCGCCGCCCCGGCGTCCGCGCACGCCACCCTGGACTCCACCGACCCGTCGCAGAACTCGGTGGTCGCCACCGCCCCGCCGGCGGTGACCCTGACCTTCAGCGAGGCGGTGTCGCTGTCGAGCGACTCCGTCCGGGTGCTCGACCCGGCCGGCAAGGCCGTGGACACCGGCAACCCGGCGCACGCCGACGGCAAGGGCAACACCGCCCGGGTCGGCCTCAGCAGCGGCCTCGCCAACGGCACGTACACCGTCGCCTGGCGGGCCGTCTCGGAGGACTCCCACCCGGTCGGCGGGGCGTTCACCTTCTCCATCGGCGCACCCTCGGACACCTCGGTGTCCACCACCGCGCTGCAGGGCGCCAAGGCCGACGGCCTGGTCGCCGCCCTGTACGGCACGGGCCGCACCGTCGCGTACGCCGCCTTCGCGCTGCTCGCCGGGGTCGCCGCCTTCGTCCTGGTCTGCTGGCCGGCCGGCGCCGCCCGGCGCCCGGTGCAGCGGCTGCTGATGACCGGCTGGACGGCGCTGCTGGCCTCGACCGTCGCGGTGCTGATGCTGCGCGGCCCGTACGAGCGCGGCTCCGGCGTCGGCCAGGCCCTCGACCTGTCGCTGGTGCGCGCCACCCTGGACGAGCGGATCGGCACCGCACTGGCGGCCCGGCTGCTGCTGCTCGCCGCGGCCGGGATCTTCCTGTCGCTGCTGGTCGGGCAGTTGGGGCAGCCGCCCAAGCCGGTCGCGACCGCGGGCTCGGCCTCGGGCTCGGGCTCGGGCTCAGGCACGGACGCGGACGCGGAACCGCACGACGACGACACCGAGGCCGCCGAGCTGCACGAGCTGGAGCAGCGGGCCGCCGCACGGCCGCAGCGCGAGGCCCGGATCGGCCTGGGCGTGGCCGGACTGGTGCTCGCGGTGGCGCTCTCCGCGACCTGGGTCGGCGCCGACCACGCCTCGGTGGGCATCCAGGTCTGGCTGGCCCTGCCGTTCGGAATCCTGCACCTGATCGCGATGGCGCTCTGGCTGGGCGGGCTGGCCTCGCTGCTGGTCGCGCTGCGCGAGGGCGTCGGCGCCGAGGTGGTGGACCGCTTCTCCCGGATCGCCTTCGGCTCGGTGGCCGTGCTGGCCGTCACCGGGGTCTACCAGTCCTGGCGGGGCCTGGGCAGTTGGAGCGCCCTGACCGGCACCGAGTACGGGAAGCTGCTGCTGGTGAAGACCGGCTGCGTGGTCGTGATGCTGGGCGTCGCCTGGATCTCCCGCAGCTGGCTGGCCCGGCTGCGCTCGGCCCCGGCCGAGGCGGCGGAGGTCGAACGGGCCGAGGTGCCCGAGCCGGTCGGCGCCGTCGCGCACGGCGAGGACCCGGTCCGGCGGGCCCAGTTGGAACGGCAGCGGGCCGCCGCGCGCACCGCCGGCCGCGAGCGCGGGCTGACCCCGACCAGGGCCGGGCTGCGCCGCTCGGTGCTGGTGGAGGCGCTGGTCGCGGTGGCGGTGCTGGTGGTCACCACGATGCTCACCAACTCCCCGCCCGGGCGGGTCGCGGGCGAGGTCAAGGCGGCCGGCAACGCCGCCCCGGCGGCGGCCGGATCGGCGCCCGCCCCGCAGACCGAGCCCGGCCGCACGGTGGAGCTCAAGCTGCCGTACGACACCAAGGGCCGGACGCCGAACGCCAAGGGCACCGCGACCGTCACCCTCAACCCGGCCCGGACCGGCCCGAACGAGGTCAAGCTCGCGCTGGACGGCGCGGACGGCAAGCCGGTGGACGTCCCCGAGGTGCAGCTGGCCTTCACCCTGCCGGACCGCGACCTCGGCCCGCTGCCGGTCGCGCTCACCGCGGAGGGCACCGGGCGCTGGAGCGGCACCACCCAGCTCCCGCTGGCCGGCACCTGGGTGGTCTCGGTGCAGATCCGCTCCTCGGACATCGACCAGACCACCCCCACCCAGCAGTTCAAGATCGGATGAGCGCGGTGGAGCACGACGAGACGACGAGCCCGGCGGGCTTCACCCGCCGCGCCCTGCTCGGCACGGCCGGCGCCGGACTGCTGGTCGGCGCCGGGGCGGGCGCGGCCGGGGCGGTCGCCTACGACGACCGGCCGGGCGCCGGGGCGGGGGCGTCCGGCGGCGGGGCCGGCGCGCTCGGCGCGGGCCGGGTGCCGTTCCGCGCCGAGCACCAGGCCGGCATCCTCGAACCCGCCCAGGCCCGCGTCCAGTTGGCCGCCTTCGACCTGGTCGACGGGGCCGGCCGGGACGGGCTGCGCGCCCTGCTGCGGCGCTGGACCGGGGCGGTCGAGCGGCTGACCGCCGGGGAGCCGGCCGCGGAGTTCGACAACCAGGTCGCCCTGGACGCCGGGCCCTGCTCGCTCACCGTCACGCTCGGCTTCGGCGCCGCGCTGTTCGACAAGGCCGGGCTGGCCGACCGCCGCCCGGCCGCCCTCGAACCGCTGCCCGCCTTCACCGGCGACGCGCTGGACCCGGCGCGCGGCGACGGCGACCTGTTCGTCCAGATCGGCGCCGACGACGCGCTGGTGACGCTGCACGCCCTGCGGACCCTGCAGAAGCTGGCGGCCGGCACGGCGGCCCCGCGCTGGCAGTCGGCCGGCTTCGCCCGCACCCCCGGCGCCGCCGCCCGCCCGGTGACCGGGCGCAACCTGATGGGCCAGATCGACGGCACCAACAACCCCAGGCCCGGCGAGGACGGCTTCGCCGCCAAGGTGTTCTGCGCCCCGGGCGGGGACCAGCCGGCCTGGCTGGCCGGGGGCTCGTACCTGGTGTTCCGGCGGATCCGGATGCTGCTGGACCACTGGGAGGAGCTGCCGGTGGACCGCCAGGAGCGGGTGATCGGCCGCCGCAAGTCGGACGGTTCGCCGCTGAGCGCGCCGGCCGGCTCGGGCGAGGGCACCCCGGTGGACCTCGCCGCCCAGGGCCCGGACGGCGCTCTCGCCGTCCCCGCCGACGCCCACGTCCGGGTCGCCGCCCCGGCGGGCAACGGCGGGGCGGCGATGCTGCGGCGCGGCTTCTCGTACCACGACGGGGCGCTGCCGGACGGCTCGCCGGACGCCGGCCTGCTCTTCCTCGCCTTCCAGGCCGACCCGCGCAGGGGCTTCACCCCGGTGCAGCGCAAGCTCTCCCGGGGCGACGGGCTGTCCCGCTTCCTCCGGCACGAGGCGAGCGGGCTGTACGCCGTCCCCCCGGGGGTGCCGGCCGGGGGCTACCTGGGGCAGCAACTCCTGGACGGGTAGCGCCCGCGCGCGAGGAGCGGTCCCGGCCACCGGAACGCGGTCATGCCGGGGCCGCGGACTCGTTATGGTGACTGCTTCGGCACCACCCCGCTCGGGCAGCACCCGGCTCGGGCACCACCCCCCTGGCAACGGAGGCGTCATGTCGGCCACCCGCTACACCTACCTCGGCCCGGCCGGCACCTTCACCGAGGCGGCGCTGCACACCCTGCCCGAGGCGGCGACCCGGGAGCTGGTGCCGCTGTCCTCGGTGGCGCTGGCGCTGGAGGCGGTGCGCGCCGGGGAGGCCGCCGGGGCGTTCGTGCCGATCGAGAACTCGGTGGAGGGCGCGGTCACCGCGACCAACGACGAACTGGCCGCCGGCGCACCGCTGATGATCTACCGCGAGGTGCTGCTGCCGATCACCTTCGCGCTGCTGGTGCGGCCGGGCACCGAGCTGTCCGGGGTCAAGACGGTGACCAGCCACCCGGTGGCCCAGCCGCAGGTGCGCAAGTGGCTGGCGGCCAACCTGCCGGACGCGGCCTGGGAGTCGGCCGCCTCCAACGCGGACGGCGCCCGGCTGGTCGCCGAGGGCCGGTACGACGGGGCGTTCGCGGGCGAGTTCGCGGCGCCGATCTACGGGCTGGACCCGCTGGTCAAGGAGATCGCGGACGCCCAGAGCGCGACCACCCGGTTCGTGCTGGTCGGCCGTCCGGGGCGGGTCTCCTCGCCGACCGGGGCGGACAAGACCTCGATGGTGGTCTGGCTGCCGGACGACCACCCGGGTGCGCTGCTGGAGCTGCTGCAGGAGTTCGCGGTGCGCGGGGTGAACCTGATGCGGATCGAGTCCCGGCCGACCGGCGAGGGGCTGGGCAGCTACTGCTTCCTGATCGACTGCGAGGGGCACCTGTCGGAGCGGCGGGTGGCCGAGGCGATGATGGGGCTCAAGCGGATCAGCCCGCAGGTCCGGTTCCTCGGCTCCTATCCGCGCGCGGACCGGCAGGTGTCCAAGCACCGGCGGCCGGGCACGTCGGACGAGGATTTCACCGCGGCGGCGGACTGGCTCTCCCGGGCACTCGACGGGCGCGGGGACATCTGATTCCCCGAGGTGGGCCGGCTCCGGACAGCCGAGCGTCATCTCGTGTCTTTCCGACCTTTTCCGACCGTTATCGACCGGCCCGACCGAACGCGGCGGGTGACCGTACCGTCATCCACAGGAACGCCGCGCTCCGGGGGCCACTGTCCACAGGCGTCCCCGCTGTCCACAGCCGGAAGTTATCCACAGGCCTGGGGATGAGTCGACAAACCGGTATAGCCATTGCCCAGAACTGGTCGGACCATCGGTTTGCGTCGCAGAGATGACTTATCGGACCAGAGTCACCCGCTTGCCTGCAAATCACCCGTGCGAGTGCTTCAATTCCCTCACCCGAGAAGGTTCATTGAGGTTTGAAACCTCAATTCCCTGGTTTCGATCAGCGGATCCCGATCCCCGCCCCCCATCCACAGGCCCGGGGCCGGGCCTGTGGATAACCCGCCCCCGGCCTGGGGGCGGACGGTTCTCCACCGGAGTTATCCACAGGAACCGGTGGGTTATCCCCAGGGGAAAACCGGTACCGGTGGAGGAACGGCCGCCCGGTACGCTTGGGCCTGTGATTGACCTTCGCCTGCTTCGTGAGGACCCTGACCGAGTGCGCGCCTCGCAGCGCGTCCGTGGCGAGGACGTCGACATCGTCGACGCCCTCCTCTCCGCCGACGAACGGCGCCGGTCCTCGGGCAGCCGCTTCGACGAACTGCGCAACGAGCAGCGGGTGCTCGGCAAGCAGGTCGCCCAGGCCAAGGGCGACGAGAAGACCGCCCTGCTGCAGCGCACCAAGGAACTGGCCACCGAGGTCAAGGCCGCGGACGCCGAGCAGAGCGCGGCCAAGGAGGAGGCGGACCGCCTGCTCCGCTCCCTGGCGAACCTCATCGACCCGGCCGCCCCGGTCGGCGGCGAGGAGGACTTCGTCACCCTGGAGGAGATCGGCACCCCGCGCGACTTCGCCGCCGAGGGCTTCGAGCCCCGCGACCACGTCGAGCTGGGCCAGCTGCTGGGCGCGATCGACACCGAGCGCGGCGCCAAGGTCGCCGGTGCCCGTTCCTACTACCTGACCGGTCCCGGTGCGCTGCTGGAGCTCGCCCTGGTCAACATGGCGATCGCCCAGGCCACCGCGGCCGGCTTCATCCCGATGATCACCCCGGCCCTGGTCCGCCCGGCCGCCATGGACGGCACCGGCTTCCTCGGCCAGGCCGCCGAGAACGTGTACCACCTCCCCGAGGAGGACAAGTACCTGGTCGGCACCAGCGAGGTCCCGCTGGCGGCGTACCACATGGACGAGATCATCGAGGCCGACAAGCTGCCGCTGCGCTACGCCGGCTACTCGTCCTGCTTCCGCCGCGAGGCCGGCACCTACGGCAAGGACACCCGCGGCATCATCCGGGTCCACCAGTTCGAGAAGGTGGAGATGTTCGTCTTCACCACGCCCGAGGACGCGGAGAACGAGCACCGCCGCCTGCTCCAGTGGGAGAAGGACTTCCTCAACGCGCTGGAGCTGCCGTACCGGGTGATCGACGTCGCCTCCGGCGACCTCGGCTCCTCGGCCGTGCGCAAGTTCGACATCGAGGCCTGGATCCCGACCCAGGGCAAGTACCGCGAGGTCACCTCGACCTCCAACACCACCGAGTACCAGGCCCGCCGGCTGTCGATCCGGATGCGCGAGGACGGCAAGACCCGCCCGCTCGCCACCCTGAACGGCACCCTGGTAGCCGTGCCGCGCACCATCGTGGCGATCCTGGAGAACCACCAGCAGGCCGACGGCTCGGTCGTCGTGCCCGAGGCGCTGCGTCCGTACCTCGGCGGGCGGACCGTCCTCGAGCCGGTCAAGTGACCTCCTCCACCCACCTGATCGGTGGCGACCTGCCCTACCGGCTGGTCGCCACCGACCTCGACGGCACCCTGCTCACCAGCGCGGAAACCGTCTCCGAGCGCACCCGCGCCGCGCTGGCCGCGGCCACCGGCGCGGGCGCGCTGCACATCGTGGTGACCGGCCGCTCGGCCGTCTGGGCCCGTCCGGTCTTCGACGAGATCGGCTACACCGGGATAGCGGTCTGCGGCCAGGGCGCCCAGGTCTACGACGCCGGCGCCCACAAGCTGCTCACCTCGCTCACCCTGGACCGCCGGCTCGCCGCGGTCGCGATCGAGAAGATCGAGGCCGAGACCGGCCCGCTGGCCGTCGCCGCCAACCAGGACGGCCTGGACGGCCAGGTGCTGGCCGGCCCCGGCTACGAGCTGCTGATCGGCTCCGACCTCCCGGTCGTCCGGGCCGAGCGCGGCGAACTCTTCGTCTCCCCGCTCAGCAAGCTCTACATCCAGCACCCCGGGCTGACCGACGACGGCCTCGCCGAGGCCGCCCGGCGCGCCGCCGGCGACCTGGTCGGCGTGGTGATGGCCGGCCCCGGCGTGGTCGAACTGCTGCCGCTGGGCCTGTCCAAGGCCACCGGCCTGGCCGTCGCCGCCCGCCGCCTGGGCGTGCGCGCCGCCGACACCATCGCCTTCGGCGACATGCCCAACGACGTGCCGATGTTCGGCTGGGCGGCGCACGGCGTGGCCATGGCCAACGCCCACGAGGAACTGCTCGCCGTCGCCGACGAGGTCACCGCGGGCAACGACGAGGACGGCGTCGCGGTCGTCCTGGAGCGCCTCTACCCGACGCGCTGAGCGCCCCCCCGGGACACGTTCACGGACGGTTCACCCCCAGTTGTAGGATGACCGGGCACGTGGTTGTAGGATGACCGACGACCGATGAGCGGTGTGCGAAGGGAGGCCCGGCATGAGCGGCGACGGCAACGGCCTGCAGGCGGCCGGGCGGCGTTCCCTGGTGGACACCGCGATCGACCGGCTGCGCGAGCAGCTGGCCGGCGGAGCCTGGCCGGTGGGGTCGCAGATCCCCACCGAGCACGAGCTGGCCGAGCAGCTGCAGGTCGGCCGCAACACCGTGCGGGAGGCCCTCCGGGTGCTGGTGCACGCCGGGATGCTGGTCTCCCGGCAGGGCGAGGGCACCTTCGTACGGTCCACCAGCGACCCGGCGGCGGTGCTCCGCGGCGTCCAGCGCTCGGGCATCCGGGACGTCCTGGAGGTCCGCGCCGCGCTGGAGACCGAGGCCGCCCGACTGGCCGCGCTGCGGCACACCCCCGAGGACGTCCGGCGGATGCGGGCCGCGCTGGCCCGTGAGGCCGAGGTCTTCGCCCAGCACTCCGAGCGGGCCGGCCGCCAGGCCACCGTCGAGCACGACCTGGAGTTCCACACCGCCATCGTCGAGGCCGCGCACAACCCGGCGCTGGCCGAGGTGTACCGCTACTTCGGCGCCTCCGTGCGCGAGGCGATGACCTCCGCCTTCGGCGACCACGAGATGCCCGAGGCGGTCGTGGCCACCCACGAGGCGCTGGTGGACGCCATCGAGAGCGGCGACCCGGACCGCGCCGAGGCGGCGTGTCGGGCGCTGCTCGCCGAGCCCACCGCGGCCGTCGAGCAGCTCCTCGCGGCCATCGCGGCCCGGAAGTAGGACGGCGCAAGCCCCGCTTCCGCACGCAGCCCCGCTGCCTGCTCTCTCCCGTCCTGCCCTCCCGTCCTGCCCTCCCGTCCTGCCCGCGGCCGGTGGAGGCCTCCTCCCGCCGTGCCCGCGCCACCCCCGAGCCCCGGAAAGAACAGCACACCCATGGCCGTCACCCGCGCCCCGCAGCCGGTTGTCACCACTGCCGCCCCGCTCCCCGTCCGCAGCCGGCTGGCCCACCCCGCGCTGCTGCTGACCGGCATCCTGCTGGTCGCGCTGAACATGCGCGCCTGTCTGGCCGCGATCTCCCCGATGGTCGGCGAGATCCAGCGCACCTTCGGGCTGTCCGCCACCGCGGGCGGGCTGATCACCACCATCCCGGTGCTGTTCCAGGGCGTCGGCGCCCCGCTCACCCCCCGGCTGACCCGCCGGTTCGGCACCGAGCGGGTGGTGCTCGGCGCGGTGCTGGTGCTCGGCGCCGGCGTGCTGCTGCGGGTGCTGCCCTCGGTGTTCGCGCTGTACGCGGGCTGCGTGGTGATCGGCGTGGCCATCGCGGTGCTGAACGTGTCGATGCCGGGCCTGGTCAAGCGGGAGTTCCCGGACCGCGCGGCCACCATGACCGGCGTCTACTCGACCACCATGCTGGTCGGCGCCACCCTCGCGGCCGGCACCTCCGTCCCGCTGGAGCACGCGCTCGGCGGCGGCTGGCGGGCCTCGCTCGGCGCCTGGTCGCTGCTCGCGCTGATCGCCGCGGTGGCCTGGCTGCCGCAGGTGCTGCGCTCCCGGCAGGCGAAGGCCGGGGCGGCCGCCCCCGCCCGGGACGACCGGCCCGGAGGGGCCGCCAGGGCCGGCAAGCCGATCGAGGGCATCTGGAAGTCCCCGCTGGCCTGGCAGATCAGCCTGTTCATGGGCATCTCCTCGCTGCTGGTCTACACCCTGGTCGCGTGGATGCCGACCATCCTGGCCGACCACGGCATGGACCGCGGCCGGGCCAGCCTGGTCTTCGCCTACTCCAACCTGGTGCAGGTGGCCGGCGCCTTCCTGGTGCCGCTGATGGCCGGCCGGATGACGAGCCAGCGCGCCCTCGCCGTCACCATGGCCGTCCTGAACGGGCTCGGCATCGCCCTGCTGCTGGTCGCACCGGTCTCCGGCGCCTGGGTGTCGGCGACCATCCTCGGCCTGGCCCAGGGCGGCTCGCTCGGCCTCGGCCTGGCCTTCATCGTGCTGCGCACCGGCACCGCGGCCGGCGCCGCCCAGCTGGGCGGCATGTCCCAGGCGATCGGCTACCTGGTCGCGGCGGCCGGCCCGGTCGGCGCCGGGGCGCTGCACCAGCTCACCGGCGGCTGGGACGCCACCCTGGTGCTGATGCTGGTGCTGGTCCTGGTGGTCGGCGCGGCCGGTCTCGGCGCCGGACGGAACCGGACCCTGTAGGACGCCCCCGCAACGCCGACCGGGCCCGGACTCCGTGGGAGTCCGGGCCCGGTCGCGCGAGGCGCGGCCTACTCCTCGGCGGCCAGGGTCAGCCCGGCCAGCTTCACCGAGGCCAGCACGGTCGCCCCGACGGCGACCACCAGCAGCAGCGGGACGGCCGCCCCGAGCGACACGTCGGCGCCGATCGCGTTGTCCCCCGCGACCGCCTCGGCGACCGCCCGGCCCCACTGCTGGACGCTCAGCGTGCGGGCGCCCTCGACGAAGTTGCCGATCAGCGACTCCCAGATCAGCGCGTACGCCAGCCCGGCCACCACCGCGTGCCGGGTGACCACGCCGAGCAGCAGGAACAGCGCGCTGTACACGGCCCCGGCGACCAGCACCGCGACGGTGTAGCCGAGCGCCACGCCGTCCTTCGTCCCGTACAGCAGCAGCCCGGCGAGCAGCGTCGGGACGGCGGCGAACACCCAGGTGGTGCCGATCGCGACGGCCAGCTTGGTGGTGATGATCTGCCAGCGCGGCAGCGGCTTGGCCAGCAGGTAGACGATCGAGCCGTCGTCGATCTCGGTGGCGATCACCCCGGTGCCGATCACCAGGCCGAGGATCGGCAGCAGGGTGCCGAGGTCCAGCTGGCCGAGGATCTTGACGGTCAGGCTGTGCGCGTCGCCGCTCGACCCGGCGGCGATCGCCGCGACGATCAGCAGCAGGGCCGGGGCCACCAGCAGCAGCGCGCCGCGGCGGCGGCCGAGCAGGCCGCGCAGGGTCAGCCTGGCGACGGTCGGGTTCATGGTCGGTCGACCCCTTCCTGGGTCCGGTGGGTGGCGCGGGTGGGGCCGGGGGTCATGCCGAGACCAGGTAGGAGAAGACGCTCTCCAGCGACTCGTCCGCCGGGGACACGGTGTACAGCCGGATGCCGGCCTCCCGGGCGACCCTGGGCAGCAGGGTGGTGAAGCCCTGGAAGTTCACCGCCTCGATCCGCAGTGCCCGTTCCCGCTCGTCCACCTCGATGCCGGTGGTCGAGCCGTCGGCGATCAGTGCGGCGGCGAGCCGGCGGTCGTCGCTGGAGCGGACCAGGTAGCGGTGCGGCCGGTCGGTCATCAGCCGCCGGATCCGCCGGAAGTCGCCCGAGGCGGCGTGCCGTCCGGCCACCACCACCTCGATGTGCCGGGCCAGTTGCTCGACCTCCTCCAGGATGTGGGAGGAGAACAGCACCGTCCGGCCGTCCGCGCCGAAGCGGCGCAGCAGCTCCATCAGCTGGAGCCGCTGGCGCGGGTCCATGCCGTTGAAGGGCTCGTCCAGCAGCAGCACGGCCGGGTCGTGGACCAGCGCCGAGGCCATCTTGACCCGCTGTTTCATGCCCTTGGAGTACGTCCCGGTGCGGCGGTCCTTGGCGGGCGCCATCTCGACCAGGTCGAGGGCGCGCCGGGCGGCGGCGCCGGGCTGCGGCAGGCCGTGCAGTTCGGCGTTGGCGAGGACGAACTCCCAGCCGGTCAGGTAGTCGTACATCGACTCCCGCTCGGGCACCAGGCCGATCTGCCGGTACACCTGCTGGTTGCGCCAGATCTGCGCGCCGTCCAGGGTGACCGCGCCGCTGGAGGGGGCGAGGAAGCCGCTCATCATGTGGATGAGGGTGGACTTGCCCGCGCCGTTCGGCCCGAGCAGCCCGGTGATGCCGGGGCCGATCGACATGGAGATGTCGTTGACCGCGACCACGTTCCCGAACCAGCGGGAGACCTTGTCGATGGTGATGGTGGCCATGCCGCCCTCTCAGACCTTCTCGTAGCGGCGCAGCAGGAGGCGGTAGGAGCCCGCCACCATCGCCGCGGCGACGAGTGCGAACACCAGCGTGCCGAGCGCCCCCGGGGCGTGCCGGCGGTCGATCCCGGACCCGAGGTCGAAGACCTGGTTGACCAGCGCCTCCACCAGGCCGTTCGGCGAGATCAGCGACGTCCACTGGGCCGCGTCCGAGCCGCCCGGGCCGGGGCTGCTGATGCCGACCACGACCGCGGCGAGGGTCGAACTCACCACCAGGTAGCCCATGATGGCGGCCACCCCGAAGCCCCGGCGCGGGGTGCTCGCGGCGATCACCAGGGCCACCGAGGTGGGCACCAGGGCGTAGAGCACGGCCGCCACCAGGCCGTAGAGGAACTGGCCGGTGTTGTGCCCGAAGTCCATCCCGGCGAGCAGCGCGCCCGCGTACAGCACCAGCAACGGGGCTGCCATCAGCAGGAACTGGGCGCAGGCCATGGCGCCGAACTTGGCCCGGACGTAGTCGGCGCGGGTGATCGGACGGGAGAAGTACAGCGGGACGGTGTGGTAGCGGAGGTCCCGGGAGAGCAGCACCGGCGCCTGGGCGGCGAGGAAGATCGACACCACCAGGCCGAGGCTGGAGAGGTAGCCGGCGTACTCGACCGGGAGTTCGTCCCGCTTGAGGTAGACCGCGCCCGCGACGAAGATCATCGCCGGGACGGTGACCACGCCCAGCAGCAGCATCGGCAGCACCTTGGACTTGCCGGAGCGGCCCAGGCCGTAGGCGGCGCGCAGGCTCTGGGTGAAGAGCGAGCGGGTGGCGTAGGCGCGGCCGAGGCGCGGACCGGTGTAGCCGCGGTAGCCGATGTCGTGGATGACACCGGTGTCGGCGGCCCTGGTGTCAGGAGGCTGCGGCATCGTCCGTCCCTCCCCTGCTGCTCCGGTCGTCGCCGTGGGGCGCGTCGTACGCCATCGCATCGGCTTCCTCGTGGTCGGTGAAGAGTTCCGCGACCCGGTGCCGGCGCTGCTCCAACCGGACCAGGCCGAGGCCGAGTTCGGCGACCGTGTCGCGGATGGTGTCGTAGGTGTCCTCGCCGTCCAGCCGGACCAGCAGCAGGTGCGAGCCCTCCGCCCGGACGTCCAGCCCGGTGGCGGCGAGGCGCTCCCGGACGGTGGCGCCGGGCTCGGCGGCGGTGTCCTGCGGGAAGTCGGTGACCTCCACCGCGAGGACGGCGGTCGCCTCGGTGAAGGAGGCCGTGGAGGAGGAGCGCAGCAGCTTGCCGCCGTCGATCACCACCAGGTGGTCGCAGGTCCGCTCCAGCTCGCCGAGCAGGTGGGTGGTGACCAGCACCGAGATGCCGAAGTCGGTGTGCACCCGGCGGATCAGGGCGAGCATCTCGTCCCGGCCGGCCGGGTCCAGGCCGTTGGTCGGCTCGTCCAGCAGCACCAGCTTCGGGTCGTGCACCAGCGCCTGGGCCAGCTTCACCCGCTGCTTCATGCCGGTCGAGTAGCCGCCCATCGGGCGGTACCGCTCCTCGTACAGGCCCACGTGCCGCAGCGTGTCCGCGGTGCGCTCCCGCGCGGCGGTCGCGGGCAGCCCCGCCATCCGCGCCATGTGCACCACGAACTCCGTCGCCGAGACGTCCGGTGGCAGGCAGTCGTGTTCGGGCATGTAGCCGACCTGTTCGCGGATCTCCGAGCCCCGGGTGGCGATGTCCAGGCCGAGCACCTCGCCGCGGCCGGACGTCGCCGGGGCGAGCCCGAGCAGGATCTTGATCAGGGTGGACTTGCCCGCCCCGTTGGCCCCGACCAGCCCGACGACCCCGGGCTGGACCTCGACGGTCAGCTGGTCGAGCGCGGTGACCCGGGGGAAGCTCTTGGTGAGGCCCTCGGTCTTGATGACAGCAGTGGACACGCCCTCAACGTAACGGTCCCGCGCCGCAGGGGCCATGAGCTGGAATGACGAGGCTTCCCGGGGGCGTCTGCTGCTGCGGTATGACGTGGGGACCGATCTCCCCTAAGGGTCGCGGAGCCGGGGTGTGCCCGGGGCGCCGGGGCGCCCACCGTTGAGGCGGGCGGCCCGGCGCCGGGCCCGGCGTCGGCTCAGGAGCTGGGGCGCTCCCACATCTCGACGACCTTGCCGGAGGCGTCGAGGGCGACCTTGTAGGTGCCGCTGTTGCAGGGGTACGAGCCCTTCTGGTTGCCGGGCGTGGCGATGCACTCGTTGATGTGCTTCACCAGCTCGGCGACGACGACGTCCTTCGGGGCGGCCACGACCGACTTGAGGTGGCCCTTGGCGCCGGGGGCGAAGGTCGCGCTCTTGTCGGCGCCCGTCGGTTCGAGGGCGACGTCGTTGACGCCGCAGGCGTCCTTGGTCTCCTTGTAGACCAGCGTCGTCGCGCTGGTGCCCTTCACCGGCTCGATCCACTTCTGCCCGGCGGGCAGCGGCTCGTGGGTGCAGAAGCCCTCCGGGCCGCCGTCGGTGGGCTTGCCGGCCGGGGCGGGCTTGCCCGTCCCGGTGGCCGGGGCCGCGGTGGGCGAGGCCGCCCCGCCGGTGGCCGGGGCGGCGGTCGCGGTGGAGGCGCCGGCCCCCTGGGTCGACGGGTCGTCCGGGCCGCAGGCGGCGAGGCCGAGCGCGGCGGTGGCGACCAGAGTGGCGACGAGCAGTCTCCTGGATGCGGACATGATGAATGAACCCCCGTTTAACGCATGATCAGATAAAGGTGCGGCGGACAGATTAGCGCCTCCCCCCGACCGCACCCGTCCTGACGGCGTCCGCGACCGGCCGTACCGCTCAACCCAGCTGGGCCAGGCCCTCGGTGGCGATCCGCTCGAACACGGAGAGGTCGTTGGCGAAGATCGAGTCCGGCACCGGCCAGTGGATCACCAACTCGGTGATGCCCAGCTCCCGGTAGGTGCCGGCGAAGTCCACGAAGGCGTCCAGCGACTGGAGCGGCTTCTCCGCCGTGGAGCCCTGGAGCAGCATCTTCTCCAGCGTCGCCACGTCCCGGCCCTGCGCCTCGCAGGCCGCCGTGAGCTTCCCGATCTGCGCGGCGATCACGCCGGGCGCCTGCTCGACCGGCACGTCCGCCGGGCCCTTCGGGTCCCCGTAGGTCACCCAGCCCTGCCCGTACTCGGCGGCCAGCCGCATCCCGCGCGGGCCGGCGGCGGCCACGTAGAACGGCACCCGCGGGGTCTGCACGCAGCCCGGGATGTTCCGCGCCTCGACCGCCGAGTAGTACGTGCCCTCGCGGGTGGTGGCGTCGGTGGTCAGCAGCTCGTCCAGCAGCGGCAGGAACTCGCCGAACCGGGCCGCCCGCTCCTTGGGCGACCACGCCTCCTGGCCCATCGCCGTCGCGTCGAAGCCCGTCCCGCCCGCACCGATGCCCAGCGTGAGCCGCCCGCCGGACACGTCGTCCAGCGTGATCAGCTCCTTCGCCAGCGTGACCGGGTGGCGGAAGTTCGGCGAGGTCACCAGCGTCCCCAGCCGGAGGCGCTCGGTCGCCGTGGCGGCGGCCGTCAGCGTCGGGACCGACCCGAACCAGGGCTCGTCGCGGAAGGACCGCCAGGACAGGTGGTCGTAGGTGTACGCGGCGTGGAATCCGAGGTCCTCGGCCCGTCGCCAGATCTTCTGTCCCTCGCTCCACCGGTGGATGGGGAGGATCACGGTGCTCAGACGCATGCCACCGACCCTAGCCGGACGGGCTGCCCCAGCACGGGTGAGGAGGCCGTCAGGGGTGCGGGCGGGTGCGTTGGGCCGGGAAGGCCGGGGCCGGGGCCTGGTCCGGGGTGCGGCGGGCGAGCTCGGCGAGGGTGTGGAACAGCACCTCGCCGAGCAGCACCGGCTCGCGGGAGGCGGCGGGGGGATCCGGGGAAGGGAGGGTCGGGGGCGGCTCGTCACGGAGCTGGCGAGTGGGCATGGCTCTTCCTGCCGACGGGGTGACCAGGGGGTTCCTGCCCGTCGGCCCGCCGCGACACCCCGGACGGGGGCGGATCGGCCGGAAAGCGGCGCAGGAAGGGCCGGAACCCGTCCTCACGGTCGGGTCGGCCGCGGGCACCGCCACCGGGCCCGCCGCAGGCCCGCCGCGGGCCGCCCGCGGCGGTGACCGGGCGGCGGCGATGGGCGAAGATGGACCGGTGACCGAACCCCGCACCGCTCCCCGCCTCATCGCCACCGACCTGGACGGCACCCTGCTGTGCCCCGGCGGCACCGTCAGCGATCGCACCGCCGCGGCCCTGGCGGCGGCCGAGGCGGCCGGGGTGCAGGTGGTGTTCGTGACCGGCCGGCCGCCGCGCTGGATGCAGCAGGTGAGCCCGCACATCGGCGGTCACGGGGTGGCGATCTGCTCCAACGGCGGCGCGATCGTGGACGTGCGGCGCGGCGGCGAGCTGATCGAGTACTTCCCGATGCCGGCACCGACCTCGCTGGCCGTGGTCGAGGCGCTGCGGGCCGAGCTGCCCGGCACCTCCTTCGCCTTCGAGTACGCGGACGGCTGGGCCCGGGAGCCCGGGTACGAGGTGCTGATGTGGGGCGACACCGAGGTGCGGGCGGTCGGCCCGGCCGAGGAGCTGCTGGCGGACGGCGGCCCGGTGCGGGGCCTGTTCAAGCTGCTGGCCAAGCACCCGGACCTCGACCCGGACACCTTCCTCGCCGAGGCCCGGACGGCCGCCGGACACCTGGCGGAGATCACCCGCTCCTCGCCGATCGCCCTGCTGGAGATCAGCGCGCCCGGCGTCACCAAGGCCAGCACGCTGGCCCGTTGGTGCGCCGAGCACGGGATCGACCGGGCCGAGGTGGTGGCCTTCGGCGACATGCCGAACGACCTGGAGATGCTGGCCTGGGCCGGCACCGCGTACGCCGTCGCCAACGCGCACCCGCAGGTGCTGGCGGCGGTGCCGCTGCACACGGTGAGCAACGAGGAGGACGGCGTCGCGGCGGTGCTGGAGCGGCTGATCACCGACTCCGGCCGGTAACGCCCCTATCCGAAGCGGCCGTTGACGTAGTCGGAGGTCCGCTGGTCGCGCGGGCTGCCGAAGAGCCGCTCGGTCGGCCCGGCCTCGACGATCCGGCCCGGGGTGTCGTGGGTGGCGAGGAAGAACGCGCAGCGCTGGGAGACCCGCTGAGCCTGCTGCATGTTGTGGGTGACGATCACGATGGTGAGCCGCCCGCGCAGTTCGGCGATGGTCTCCTCGACCCGGCGGGTGGAGGTCGGGTCGAGCGCGGAGCACGGCTCGTCCATCAGCAGGATGTCCGGTGAGACGGCCAACGACCGTGCGATGCACAGGCGTTGCTGCTGCCCGCCGGAGAGGGAGCCGCCGGGGGCGTGCAGCCGGGTGGCCACCTCGTCCCACAGCCCGGCGCGGCGCAGGCTGGTCTCCACCAGGTGCTGGCGCTCCTCCTTGGAGACCTTGATCCCGGCCAGCTTGAGCCCGCTGGAGACGTTGTCCTGGATGGACATCGCCGGGAACGGGTTGGGCCGCTGGAACACCATGCCGATCCGGCGCCGCACCTCGGCGGGGCGCCGGCCGGGCCGGTAGACGTCGTCCCCGTCCAGCAGCACCTCGCCGGCCAGGGCGGCGCCGCGCACCATCTCGTGCATCCGGTTGAGGATCCGCAGGTAGGTGGACTTCCCGCAGCCGGACGGGCCGATCAGCGCGGTGACCTCGCCGGCCGGCATCGCCAGCGAGACCCGCTCCAGCACCTTGCGGCTGCCGAACCAGGCGGAGACGTCCCGGGTCTCCAGCCCGGCGAGCACCCCGTCGGGGCCCTGGGCCGGGACGACCGGCGGGGCGGGGGCCGGCGGGACCGGCGGGAGGGTGAGGGTGTCGGCGGCCGGGTCGACCGCCGCGTCGTGCGGCTGGTGCGTGGTGTCGGCGGTGTCGGTCATCGGTACGTCCTCCGGGCGCGCGTCAGTAGAGGTTGGGCAGCAGGGCGGCGGCGTTCTCGTAGACCGCCCAGAGCAGGGCGCCGACCACCGGCGCGGCGCTCAGGCAGGCGGGCGAGCGGCGCCAGTACCGGGCCAGCAGCAGCGCCCCGGCCACCGCGCAGAGCAGGGCGAGCGACCAGAGCTGGAGTGTGGCCAGCGCGCCCTTGTCGGCGGCCAGCGCCTTGTCGTAGGGGACGGTGGCGGGGCGGCCGCCGGGGTTCTGCTGCGGGTCGCCCTCCAGCCGGGCGCCGATCAGCACGGTGGAGCCGGGGATCCAGTCGGAGTCCCCGGTGACCAGGACCAGCCGGTTGCGGGCCGGGTCGGTGATCGGGTGGTCGCCGTCGCCGTACACGTTGACCACGTAGGTGAACGTGCCCTGCCCGGTGGTGGTCTCGATCCGGTCGCCGACCCGCAGCCCGGACAGCCGGGCGAACGGCGCGCCGAAGGTCGCGCCGCGGCCGAACAGCACCGCCACCCCGCTCTGTCCGGGCAGTGCGGTGTCCCGGCGGTGGCCGGGGCCGCGCATCAGGTCCCGGCCGGTGGTGCCCTCGACCACCACGGCCTGGTGCAGGCCGATCGCCGGGATGTCCACCAGCGCCACCGGGTCGCCGTCGGCGGCCGCGCCGGTCGGGGCTACGGCCCGGGCCAGCTGGTCCCGGAAGGTCTTGTACGCCGTCGACTGGTAGTGCCGCTCCTGGACGTGCGAGAGCGTGAACAGGAAGCCGACGAAGCCCAGCACCAGAGCGGCCGCCAGGCTGGCCGCCCAGGCGCCCTGGAGGAAGCGGCGCCGGGCGGGGGTGACGGCGGCGGGCCGGGCCGGGGGCGCCTCGGCCGCGGGCGCCGGCCGGACCGGCGGCTTCTCCAGGACCGGTGCCGTCACGAGGCACCGCCCGAGCCCTTGCGCCGGCGCAGCAGCCGGCGGCCGAGCAGCGGCGGGACGAGGACGACGGCGAGCAGCTCGACGGCGGTCAGCGTGGACAGCGTCCAGTCCTCGGGCCTGCCGCTCACCTCGACCACGTTGGCCGCGACCTCGGTGGCGCCGCCCCGGCCGCGCGCGACCACCTGGCCGGTCTGCGGGTCGACCACGTCGCCGGAGCCGTCGCCCGCGGCGGGGTCGCCGGCCGCGGCGGCGTTCGGGTCACCGCCGCCGGCCGCGGCGCCGCCGGTGCCGGCCGCGTCGGCGCCGGTGCCGCTGCCGCCGGAGCCGCCCGAACCGCCGTTGCCGTGGCCGGTGCCGCCCGTTCCGCCGGAGCCGGCGGCCGCGCCGCCGGTGCCACCGGAACCGCCGGAGCCGCCCGAACCGGTCTTGACCGCCTGGCCGTTCTGGACGGTGCAGTCCAGCGGGGCGCCCTGCTTGTCGCAGGGGCTCGGCTGCGGGGCGTTCTTGAGGACGGTCAGCTCACCGGCGGAGTTGAAGGTCGGGTTGGCGCAGTTGGCCAGGGTGTCCGGGTTGACCGGGCTGGCGTTGCCGGGGATCGACTTGGTCTGCAGCAGCCCGCCCTTGACCAGGCCGCGCGGGATCGGCGAGTAGCCCAGGCCGTCGGCCTCGCCCTGGCCCTCGCACAGCACGTAGGCGAGGAAGCGGCTGAGCGCGGCGCCCTTGTCGTTGTTGAACCGGCCCGGCGGGGGCAGCGCGGCGCCGGCCCGCGGCACGATCACGTAGCTGTAGCTGGAGATCGGGTACGAGCGCGGGTCGTCCATGGTGTAGACGCCGTCGAGGTTCTGCTGGAGGTAGTTCGGGTCGGACGCCGGGGTGTCGTCGTCCACACCGCGGATCTTGGCGGCGGTGAGCGCGATGGCCACGTTGGAGGCGGTCGGCAGCGAGTAGTAGCCGGCCTGGTTGAGCACCTTCACGACCGGCCAGTTGCTGCGCTTGGCGAAGGCGTACTCGTCGTAGCCGATGGTGCCCAGGCCGGCCGCGGCCTTGATGTAGCCGGCGACGACGTCGGAGCCGTTCTGGGCGACCATCCGGCCGGACGGCGGGAAGAACTCGGTGTAGTCACCGCAGGTGGTGCCGTTGACCGAGGAGCAGTAGGCGTCCCACTGGTCCTTGTGGGTGTGCTCCATCCAGCGGGTGAACTGCGCGGTGGCGCCGGAGCCGTCCGAGCGGACCACCGGGGTGATCGGCAGGTTGGGCAGCTGCTTGCCGTAGTCGGCGGTGATCTTCTGGTCGTTCCAGTTGGTGATCTTGTTGGTGAAGATGTCCACGACGGTCTGCGGGGACAGCCGCAGGTCGCGGACCTGCTTGCCGCCGACCACCAGGTTGTACATGAAGGTCGTGCCGCCCGCGGTGATCGGCACGTAGGAGAAGCCGTAGACCGGGTTCTCCCTGGTGCCCTGACCGCTGGTGCGGGCACCGGAGTTGAGGCCGGTGTCCTCGGCGCTGCGGAACGGCACGTCCGAGGCGGTGAAGTCGTCCTGCCCGTTGCTCCAGGCGGTCCGGCCGGCCGCCGACCCCACCGGGTTGAAGCTGATCTGGATGCCCTGCGGCCCGACGTCCTGGCGCCACTGGTCGATGGCCGGGCCGGCCCAGCTGGAGCCGTCGGCGCTGAGCGCGACCGAGGCGGCGAAGGCAGGAGCGGCCTGCCCGAACAGCAGGGTGCCCGCGGCGAGCAGCAACGCGGACAGGCACGCCAGGACACGGGCCACGGAGCGCCTTGCGGCCTCCCATGACATGAGAACTCCTCTGGTACGGAGGGTGGTTGGACGGTTCATCAGCTGTTCCCGGGCAGTGCGACGGGCGGGTGGGCGACGGGCGGGTGGGCGACGGGCGGATGGGCGACGGGCGGATGGGCGACGGGCGCGTGGGCACCGGCCCGGGCGGCCCGGGCGGCGCTCTCGGCCCGCCGCGCCTCCCGGTCGATCCGGCGCCGCTGACCGCGCGTCAGCTCACCCGGACGGCGGCCGCCGAGCACCCGCGCGGTGACGAAGAGGACCAGCACCAGCGCCATCAGGGTCAGCCCCGCCGCGAAGGCCCGGGCGACCATCTCGGGGTAGGGCTGCTTGACGTAGTTCCAGACGTACAGGGGCAGCGACACCTGGTGCTCGTGGAACGGGTCGGCGTTGAACTGCGGGGTGAAGCCCGAGGTCAGCAGCACCGGCGAGGTCTCCCCGATGCCGCGCGCCACCCCGAGCACGACCGCCGTGACGAGGCCGGGCCGGGCGGTCGGCAGGACGACGTTCCACACCGTCCGCCACTGGCTGCCGCCCAGCGCGTACGAGGCCTCGCGCAGGGTGCCGGGCACCAGGCGGATGACCACCTCGGAGGCCCGGGTGACGATCGGCATCATCATCACCGTGAGGGCGAGCGAGGCCGCGAAGCCGCTCTTGTCGAAGCCGAGCGTCAGGATCACGATGCCGAGCACGAACAGCCCGGCGACGATCGACGGCAGTGCCGTCATCGCCTCCACCAGGGTCCGCACCGGCTTGGCCATCCGGCCGCCGACCTCGGACATGAAGATCGCCGCGGCGATGCCCAGCGGCACGGCGAACAGGGTGGCCAGGCCGACCTGTTCGAGCGAGCCGACGATCGCGTTCAGCGCGCCGCCGGAGGTGATCGGGGAGAGCGCGGCGGTGCGCTCCATCGACTCGGTGAAGAAGTTGAGGTGCTGGGCGGCCTCGTAGCCGCGCACCGCCAGGTAGCCGACCTGGTCGACGATGAGCGCCAGCACCAGCAGGCCGGCGCTCCACGCCACGACGGAGACCAGGCGCTCGCGCACCAGCAGCGGGCCCCACTGGAGCCGGCCGAGCGTGAAGTAGGCGGCCAGGAACAGCAGGTACCAGCAGACCAGGAAGCCGAAGGCGCCGCTGAACGGCAGCACCCGCTCGTACAGCGTCCAGTTCAGGGCCAGCGAGCCGATCGACGAGCCGGCCACGGTGAACACGTCCTCGCGGGTGACGCCGCCGAGCTTCACCCGCTTCTCCGGGCGCGGCTCCGCCGGGCCGGCCGGGGGCGCGGCGGGCCCCTGGGCGGCGGGCCCCGGGACGGCGGCGGCCGGAGGCAGGTCGAGCGTGGTCATCGGGTCGTTCCCTTCGACAGGGTCTCGGCCGGGGGCCCGGCGGGGGTGGCCGGCGGGAGTGCGGCCGACGGGGCCGCCGGGGGTGCGGCGGGGGTCTCAGCGGGACCGGTCATGTCCGTGCGCCGCCTCAGTCGGCGGTCGAGGCCCCGGAGCGGGACCGGTTGATCACGAAGCCGGCCGCCACGTTGACCAGCAGGGTCAGCGCGAACAGCACCAGGCCGGCCGCCATCAGCGCGGAGAGCGAGAGCGCGTCCGACTCGCCGAAGCGCAGCGCGATGAGCGCCGAGATCGAGTTGGCGCCGTTCTCCAGGATGTGGCTGATGGCCTTGAAGTTCGGGGAGATGATCAGCGCGACCGCGATCGTCTCGCCCATCGCCCGGCCGAAGCCCAGCATGACCGCGCCGATCACACCGCCGCGGCCGAACGGCAGCACCACCGTGCGCACCATCCCCCACCGGGTCGAGCCGAGCGCGTAGGCGCCCTCCCGCTCGCCCTGCGGGGCCTGGGAGAAGACCTCCCGGCTGAGCGAGGTGACGATCGGGATGATCATCAGCGAGACGACGACGCCCGCGATGAACGTGGAGGAGGTGTAGGAGGTCCCGATGTCGCCGGTGCGCACCTTGAGGAAGGGGACCGTGTCCCCGAGGTGGTTGGAGAGCCAGCGGCTGAAACCGATGATCCTCGGCTGGAGGAAGAACAGCCCCCACAGGCCGTAGATGATGCTCGGGATC
Organism: Kitasatospora sp. NPDC059088; assembly: GCF_042738155.1. Taxonomy (NCBI): domain Bacteria; kingdom Bacillati; phylum Actinomycetota; class Actinomycetes; order Kitasatosporales; family Streptomycetaceae; genus Kitasatospora; species Kitasatospora sp. NPDC059088. The sequence goes on from NZ_JBHYGR010000097.1 coordinate 25,550, forward strand.
GCCGCCATCAGGTCGACCAGCGAGACCAGCGAGGCGCGCAGCCGGACCGGCGCGTACTCGGAGATGAAGACCGCCGTGGAGAGCGCCACCGGGACGGCGATGACCAGCGCGATCACGGCGATCAGCAGACCGTTCGGCAGGACGGCGGCGATGCCGAAGGTGTGCGCGGCGGTCTGCCACTTCTGCTCGGTCAGGAAGGACCAGCCCACGGCGCGCAGCGCGTCCGAGCCGCGCAGCAGCAGGAAGAACGCGATCAGGCCCATGATCGCGAACACCGAGAGCCCGGCCACCCGCAGCACCCCGCGGAACACCCGGTCGCCGGGGGTCGCGGGGGAGGTGATGACGCGCGGGACGTCGGTGCCGGCTCCGCGGTCGGCTCCGCGGTCGGGTCTGCCCGGGGCCCCGGCGGACGAGGCCGCGGGCTCGGCGGCGGCTGTCATGCTCTGCTCTCCGTGCTCGGGTGCGGATGGCCGGGCTGCGCCCGGACCGGACGGTGGCGCGACGTGGCGCCGGTCGCGCTCGGCGGCTCCGGTGGGGCTCGGCGGCGCGAAATCGTTGTGGGGGCGGCCGGTTGGCACGGGGCCGCGGTTCCGGTGCGTACCCATTCGGCCATCCGGAGGTGTCCGCCCTGGGTCGCACGCGTGTACGGGGCCCCAACGAGCCAGTTCGGTGCTGGAGTTGGCCGCCACCGCTCGTGCCGTTGTCGGTCCCGGCGCTGACCGGCGTGGTGCCGCCCGCCGAGCCCGAGCCCTCCGCCGGGGTCCCCCCACCGGTGCCCCCGTCGCCGGGGGTGACGGCCGGCGGGTTCGGCGGCGCGGCCTGGTTGCCGGGCAGCTTGGCGTCCTGGGCCGCCACGTGGGTGGCGGCGTCGGCCGCCTGGGCCCGCTGGGCGCTGGTGAGCGCCAGGAAGCCCGGCGCCAGGTGGCCCGGCTCGTTGCCGTAGACCTGGCCGCTGCTCGTGGTGGTCCGCAGGAACGTGGTGATCGCGGCGGCCTTGTCGGCCGGGACGCCCTGGGTGGGCACCATCGCGTACTGCACGGTGGTCAGCGGGTAGGCCCGCTGGTCGCGCGAGTACGCCGTGTCGGCGGTCCCGTACGGCAGCGACTGCACGCCCGTCGAGGCGTCGACGGTCATGTCGGCGACGGAGGCCTGGAAGCCGGTGGTCCCCGGGGAGACGAAGGCGCCGGCCGGGTTGAGCAGCTGGGCCTCGGGGAGGGAGTAGGCCTTGGCCTGGCCGGTGTCCATGATCGCGATCAGCATCCGCTGTCCGACGTCCACCGGCGCGCACTGGTCGTGCCCGCCGGTTCCGTTGAGCCCGGGGTTGACGCAGGTCGCCTTGTTCTGCAGGAACCCGCGCGCGACCTGGCCCAGTCCGCTCGTGACCGGGTTCCACTCGTACTGCATCAGGTGCTGGTAGGCGTCGACCTTGCTGCCGACGATCCCGGAGGAGTCCTGCCGGGAGAAGGAGTCGACCGGGTAGCCGGAGAACGCGGGCCGGAGGTAGTAGGTGTTCACGTGCATGCCCCACGGGTCGGACTCGCCGTCCAGGAAGCGGGCGGCGTCCGGGTCCGAGGCGATCCACGAGGTCAACTGGTACGTCAGGTCGGTCGTCCCGCCCACCACGGTCGGGCTGAAGTCGAACATGTCGCAGAACCTGGGCCACTTGAGCCCCGAGGTCGCCGGCAGCTGGTTCAGCTGGAGGAACTCGGGATCCGCGAAGAGGCAGGTCGGATTGCCCTTCACCGAGGTGACCACGCCGCCGCGGGGCGCGTAGGACTGGGTGAGCAGCTTGGCCATCAGCCGCGCGTTGAGCTTCATGTCGCGGATCTGCCGACCGGTGTCCTGGTCGTCCACCGAGAACACGACCGAGATGCCCGAGGTCGCCAGCGGCGCGTAGACGTAGGGCCGGGCCGGTGGTGAACCGTCCGCCCGCGCGGTCAGCGCCACGTCCGTGGATCCGCCGAGGAAGCGCGAACGGGCCTGCGGCTCACCGCCGGCCGACACGTACCGGACGGCCATCGGCGAATCGCTCAGGCACAGGCCCGCGCGCCACTGCTGCATGGCCCGGTTGAACATCTCCAGGCCCTCCGCGTCGAACGAACCGTTCTGCGACGCACAGGCCTGGGCCACCGGCGCGAAGGACAGCGGGATCACGATGCCGTTCTCCCACGCGCACTGCTCGCCGCTCGACATGCCGTTGGCCGCGTAGCTGAACAGCACCGCGTCGCTCGCGAGCGAGCTCGAACTGTCGAGCGAGTGGTTCAGGCAGTCGACCGAGGCCGTCGGGGTGGTCCGGCCGAGGCTGTCGCCACCGTAGTTGGCCTCCACCACGAGGGAGCACGGGTGGGTGTCGTCACAGCCCAGCGTCGGGGCCTGGGCCTGGGTGTAGAGCTCGATGTTCGCGGCGCCGGTGCCGTCCGCACCGGTCGGGGCGATCGCCATGTTGCTCGGGAAGTCGGGCGCGGTGCTCGACCCGGGCGGCAGGGTCTGCTGGAAGCCCGCGTTCGCGTCACCGCCGAACAGCGAGCTGTTGTAGCAGTCGGTCACCTTCGGAGTGGCGCCGCGGCACTCGTAGATCCGCACGGGGTAGAGGTACTTGGCCTCGCCGACCCGCGCCAGGGTGACCTGTTGGCCGCTGGTGGTCTTGGTGGGCGTGAAGCCGCTCCAGGAGACCTGCACCACCTGGTTGACCAGGTTCTTCGTCTGGGAGACCGTGATCTTGCCGGCCCGGCCGCGCGTCCCGGTCGCCGGGTCGAGCACCTTGGGCCCCGCCACGGTCACGCTGGAGGACTCCGCCACCGCCTGCGGCCCGGCCCCCAGGCCGATCGGCACCACGCCGAGCGCCACCACCACCGACCACACCAGCGCGATCGCCGGAAGTCGGCGGCGCCATCTCCCCGGATCCCTCCGGTCGGGCAATCGGACTCTCATGGTGGGCACCTCCGTGCGGATCCGCGCCGCCCAGCACGCGGCGCAAGGTGGGATCGGGCATGCCGACGGCCGGGCACCCCCAGTACCCACCATTCGGCCAGCCGGACGTGTCCGGATCCGGTCGACAGGATGTACGAGAACACAACGCGGCGCCCCTGGAACGGAGTTGAGTGCTCCCCTTGGCACACGAGCGGGGGCCCCCCCCGGGGCGGGGGCCCCGGGGGCCCCCGGGGGGGCCGGGCCCCCCCCCACCGGGCGCGCGCGGCCGCGCGGGGGGGTTTTGCGAGGG
>NZ_JBHYGR010000097.1:28779-35994 GCF_042738155.1 Kitasatospora sp. NPDC059088
GGGCGTGGGGTCTGGCGGTGGCCCCCCCCCCCGCGGGGGCGCGGGTGCGGGGTTGGGTGGCGCCCCCCCGCCCGCGGGGGGGGGGCCGCGGGCGCCCCCCCCCCCCCCCGGGGCACCCGGGGTCGTCCGGGACCGTCCGACGAGGAGCCGGATCAGCTGCCGGGGGTGTAGGTCAGCGCGAAGGAGCCGAGCGACTGACCGCCCGTGAAGTACGTGGTGCCCAGCGCGCTGTCGAGGTACTGCGCGCCGGCCGGGTCCAGCTGCAGGCTGGAGGCCGAGAGCGACTGGGTGGTGCCCGTGCGGCCGATCTGGGTGTCGCCCAGCGGGTCCAGCAGGGCCACCGGCGCGGTGCCGCCGTTCGGGACCGCCGAGACGTTCCAGTCACGGACCTTGAAGCCGAGCTGCTTGAACGTGACGGTCTTGCCGTTGTTCAGGTTGACGAAGAGCAGTCCGCCACCGAGCTGCACCTGCCCGGAGAACGACGGGATGTTGGCGACGCCGCCCGTCACCGGGAAGGTGCTGGTCACGACGTTGTTGGTGACGTCCGCCGTGGCCGGCGTCAACGGGACGACGGCGATGCCGCCGAGCAGGGTCTTGGCCAGGAACTGCTGGTCGACCGTGACCACGGCACTGCCGGTGGGCGCGGTGGTGGTGGCCGTGGTGTCGGCCGCGGCCACACCGCTGAATCCGGTGATCGCGAGGACCACGGCGATCCCGGTGGCGGCGAGACGGACGCCGGTTCTTGCCATGTCGTACTCCCTGGGAGAGGTGGGATGGTGCGGTGGTGACAGTTGGTCAAGGGATGAGCACGCCGCCGCAGGCGCCGGACGGGAGCGGCAGGAAGCCGTAGGTCCTGATGTCGGCGGCTGCCGTGGAACTGGTGCAGATCCAGCCGTCAGGCCCGAAGACGCCGCGCAGCGCGGCTCCGTGTGCGTCGGTCGCCGCCCAGTCCGCGTCGCGGACCACGACGTAGACCGTTTGCCCGTGGAGGGTGAGGAAGTCGGTGTTGATCGCCCGGCCCGTCGCGTCGACCGGGGCCGTTCCGTCGATGCCGCGGATGGTCAGGAGCCCCTGGGTGTCGGCCCCGCTGCCCCGGCCGTAGTACGCCTGGCCGATGTAGTGCCCCACGGAGTAGGGAACCAGCACGTCCGGGTCGTTGAGCTTCGGGTCGCTGCCCTGGCCTTCGGTCACCGTCCGGTCGTCGATACAGCTGTTGACCGTGTGGATGCCCAGCGCGGCGAGGAAGGACGCCCGGGTTCCGGAGCCCGCCTTCGGGAGGAAGGGCTTGATGGTGCTGCCGGGAAGGGCGGGGTCGATCTGCTTCCACGTGGTGACGTCGCAGTCGTAGATGTCCTTGAGGTTCTGCGTCGTCAGGTTCGCCGGCGCGTTGCCGTTGCCCGGCGCGGCCCAGGACAGCGCGTCGTCCGCGTAGTTCACGAAGTCGAAGTACCGGGGGTCGGTCGGCAGCGGGCCGCGCGAGGAGCGGGCGAAGTCGACGGTCGCGCCGGTGCTGTTCTTGAGGGCCGAGATGCCGACCTCCGCGCCGTTCGGGCGCGCGATCGTGGTGGCACCGGTCTTGGTGGTGATCGTCGGCGCCCCGGTCGCGTCCCAGCTGTACAGCCGGGGTGTCGTGGTGTCCGAGCCCGGGATCGTGGCGTTGTAGTCGGCCGAGAACTGGTTCAGCACGGCCTGGCTGTCGGCGTCCCCCACCCCCACGAGGTCCTGTGCGGCCGGCAGCGCCGGCCCTGCCGGGTCCGCCACGGCCGGGCCGCCGCCGGGGGCCACCGCGACCGAGGCCGCCAGGACGGCCGTGACGAGCGGCTTCCGCCACGTCCTGTGCATCGTTCTCCGGTTCCCTTCGGTCGGCTCCCGACGGCCGACGGCCACGGGCGGCGGGCCCGTGGCCGTCGGATCGTGCGGGGTGTGATCAGGAGTGGATGGTGCTGCCGCAGGCGCCGGCGTTCAGCGGAAGGAAGCCGAAGCTCTTGAGGTCGGCCTTCGCGGTGGCGTTGGTGCAGACCCAGCCGGTGGTACCGAAGATGCTGCGCAGCGCGGTGCCGTGGGCGTCGGTCGCCTTCCAGTCCGCGTCACGGACCACGTTGTAGACCGTGCGGGCGTAGGAGGTGGCGGCGAAGTCGCCGTTGATCACCTTGTTGGTGGTGTCGACCGGCGCGGTGTTGTCGATGCTGCGGATGGTCAGCGGGCCCTGGACGTCGGAGCCGCTGCCCTTGCCGTAGTACACCTGGCCGATGTAGTGGGCGACGGAGTACGGGACCAGCGCGTCGGGGTCGGACAGGTTGGTGTCGCTGCCCTCGTTCTCCTGGACGCCCTCGGTGACGCACGGCTTGATGGTGGAGATGCCGAGCACGGAGAGGAAGAACGACCGGGTGCCGGAGTTGGCCTGCGGCAGGTACGGCTTGATGGTGTTGCTGGGCAGGCTGGGGTCGATCTGGTCCCAGGTGGTGATGTTGCAGTTGTAGATGTCCTTGAGGTTCTGCGTCGTCAGGTTGGCCGGCGCGTCACCGTTGTTCGGCGCGGCCCAGGCCACCGCGTCCGTCGCGTAGGCGACGAAGTCGAAGGTGTTCGGGTCGGTCGACTGCGGGCCGCGCGAGGAGCGGGCGAAGTCGACGGTCGCGCTGGTGTTGTTCTTGAGGGCCGAGATGCCGGCGCCGGAGCCGTTCGGGCGGGCGATCGAGGTCGCACCGGTCTTGGTGGTGATCGGCGAGGAACCGGTCGCGTCCCAGCTGTACAGGTGCGGCAGGGTGGAGCCGGCGCCCAGGTACGCGTTGTAGTCGGTGGAGAACTGGTTCAGCACGGCCTGGGTGGTGTCCGAGCCGACGCCGACGATGTCCTGGGCGGCCGGGGTGCCGGTCGGGTCGGCCAGGGCGGAGCCACTGGCGACGGTGACCAGGGAGGTCGCCAGGGCGGCGACGGTGAGCAGCTTGGCAGCGGTCTTACGCATGTTCCTCTTCCTCCGAGGGAGAGACGTCCATCGCGTGAACCCGTGCTCCGGGGGGAGTCCGGGGCCGGGGGCCGTGTCTGCTGCGGCCGCTCCGGCAGTGCCGATCCTGTCCGGCCGGGAGGTTCCGTCGGAAGGGCCGTCGGGGCCGGGCGGCGAATGTCGACTCATCGGTTCGACGAGGTTTAGGCACTGGTCAACGCGGATGTGACAGGGGCGGAACAGGGGTGACGAACCCGGTCGACGTTCTTCTCCAGGAGGCGGCTCGGGGTGTTGCCGGAAACCTGCGCTTCACCGGAACAGCACGAAGCGGAACGGCCCGGAGCAGAACCGTACGGAGCTGTACGGAGTAGGACGGAGCCGGACGGTACGAAGCGGAGCCGGCGCTACAGCGGCCAGCGGCCGTCGCGGCCGGACCGCCGCAACTCCTGCCCGACCCACTGGAGTCCGGCCAGGAAGCCCTCGACGCCGGCCTGGCACTGGTCGCGCCGCAGGTAGCCGCGGGCACTGCGGGCGACCGGGACGGCGGGGGTCGCGCCCGGCCGGGTGGTGCGCACCGGCAGGTGGGCGGACCAGACCCACTGGCGGCCCTCGGCCTGGACGGTCGAGCAGCGCAGGGCGGCCCGTTCGATGATCAGTTCGCGCACCGCGTCGGCGAGTTCCTCCTCGCTGCGGTACGTCCGCACGCCGACGCCGAGCGGCCGCCCGTTGGCGGCGCGCAGCGCCCAGCCCACGCAGCGGTCGGCCGCGGGCACGATCAGCAGCCGCGGTCCGCGCCGCTCAGCTGCCATCGGGGCGTCTCAACGACACTGCTCTCCTCGGGAGTTCACGTGCGGGCGCGTCGCGGAAGGGCACATCGCGCACGGACCGCTCGCGCACCGCCCCCTCGCGGCCGGGAGCCTCGCGGACCGACCCCTCGCGGACGGGTGGCTCGTGGACCGCCGGCTCGCGCGGCGGCTGTTTGGCGAGCAGCACGACGAAGCGGCGGAAGGCGTTCTGGCACGTCGCGTACCGTTCGTACGCGCGGCTGGAGCGCACCTCGGGCAGGCTGCGCGATCCGGGGACGACCCAGATCCAGCCGAGCCCGTCGCGGACATGGGTGATCCGCGCGGTCAGTCCGTCGGCGCCGGCGCGCAGTCCGTCGAAGCCCCGCTCGGCCTCGCCCGCCGTCTCGAACAGCGCGGAGGTGATCGCCACCACCCGGCCGTTGGGTGCCTTCAACTGCCAGCGGTAGCGCCCGTCCGGTGCACGCTCGGTCCGGAACCCCCCTCGGCTCGCCCCTGCTGCGGTGTGACCGCGGCCGGAACCGTCCACTGCCCCCTCCGTCCGGTTTCCCCTCCGGGACGGAGCCAAGCTATGTGTGCACACGGAACCGCCGAAAGCCCAGAACGTTCACAACTTGCGCCGTTGGTCGGGAAGTTCTCCCTCGTTCAGCTTTCATCTGTCGGTACCGGAACGGTCACAGCCGGGCCGTCCAGCGGACCACGGCGCCCTTCCGGTAGGGCCCGCGCTCGTGCCACGCGGCGCCGCCGAGGGCCTCGGCGCGCCGGGTGAGGTTGAGCAGTCCGCTGCGCCGGCCGCCCTGGGGGATGCCGACGCCGTCGTCGGTGACGGTCAGCAGCACGCCGGGCCGCCCGCCCCGGTCCAGCGACTCCGGGTCGCCGCCGACGGGCCGTCCGGCGTCGTCCAGGTGGACGGTCGCGTCGATCTCGACCCCGACCCGGGAGGCGCGGGCATGCCGGGCCGTGTTGGAGAGCATCTCGCGCAGGGCCGCGAGGAGTTGGCGGCCGGTGTTCTCGCCGACCAGGCTCTCGACCGGGCCGACGAAGCTCACCGAGGGCTTGAAGCCGAGGGCGGCGGCGGCCTGGCTGGCCTCGCGCAGGACGCGGGTGCGCAGGGTGTCGGGGGCGTCGCCGTGGTTGTCGTGCTGGAGCGCGTAGATGGTGGTGCGGACCTCCTGGATGGTGGCGTCCAGTTCGTCGACCGCCTTGCCGATGCCCACCTTGACCTCGGGGACGACGGACCGGCGGGCGGCGCTCTCCAGCATCATCCCGGTGGCGAACAGCCGTTGGATGACGAGGTCGTGGAGGTCGCGGGCGATCCGGTCGCGGTCCTGGAAGACGGCCAGCCGCTGCTGGTCGCGCTGGCCCTCGGCGAGCCGCAGGGCCAGCGCGGCCTGGGAGGCGAAGGTCTCGGCGAGCTGCTTCTCGGAGTCGGTGAACGGCAGGGCGCCGCGCGAGCGCCAGACGCAGAGGCCGCCGAGCACCCGCCCGGCGGCGACCATGGGCACGGCCAGGGACGGGCCGAAGCTGCGGGCGAGCCGCATCACCACGGTGGGGTCGCTGGACATGTCGTCGAGGTGGACGCTGTCGCCCTCCAGCAGCTGGGCGGCGAAGCTGTCCTTGGGCAGCAGTTCGCCGCGGACGAACTCGGCGGCCTCGCCGGAGGCGTGGGCGACCCGCATCTGCCCGTCACCCTCCGCCGAGGAGCCCGAGGAGCCCGCCGAGCCCGCCGCTCCGGGCGGGCCGGCCGGGCCGGTGGGCAGCAGAATCATGCCGAGCGCGGCGCCCGCCAGCTCCCGGACCTGCTCGGCGGCGACGGTGAGCGCGCCCTCGGCCTGCTCGGTGGAGAGCAGCGCGGTGGTGACGGCCGCGGCACCGGCGATCCAGCGTTCCCGGCGGCGGCCCTCCTCGTACAGCCGGGAGTTCTCGATGGCGACGCCGGCGGCCGCGGCGAGCGCGTGCACGACCTGTTCGTCCTCGGGCGTGAAGGCGCCGCCGCCCTTCTTCTCGGTGAGGTAGAGGTTGCCGAAGACCTCCTCGCGGACCCGGATCGGCACGCCCAGGAAGGTCTTCATCTGCGGGTGGTGCGGCGGGAAGCCGGAGGAGCGCGGGTCGGCGCCGAGGTCGGCGAGCCGCAGCGGTTCGGGGCGGTCGATGAGCGCGCCGAGGATGCCGCGGCCGGCGGGCAGTTCGCCGATCTCGGCGGCGGTGCCGTCGTCGATGCCGACGTGGATGAAGTCGGCCAGGCCGTGCCCGCCGGGGGCGATCACGCCGAGGGCCGCGTACCGGGCGTCGACGAGTTCGGCGGCGCCGGTGGCGATCCGCTGCAGGGTGGCGTGCAGGTCGAGTCCGGCCCCGATGGAGACCACCGCCTCCAGCAGGCGCTGCATCCGGTCGGTGACGGCGGCGGCGGACTGCAGCCGCTCCGCGACCTCGGTGACCAGGGTGTCCAGCCCGAGCGAGGCGATCTCGGGCACCCGGTGGGGGGTGGGCTCGGGGGCGGTCTCGGGGAGGTCCGGCGTGGGGTCCATGGAGAAAGCCTACTTTTGTACGGTTTTCAGCCGAGGGACGATGCGGCCATCAGTGCCCCACCGCCGCCAACGGTGCCTCCGCCGCCAGCAGACCGTCCGCCTCCCGCTCCCGGCGCCACAGCGCGTGCAGCCGCCCGTCCGGATCGGCGACCAGCTCGGACCAGCGGCCGCGCTCGGCCACCCGGCCGGCGTCCAGCACCAGCACCTCGTCCACGGTGGTGTCGTCCAGTCCGGCCAGCCGGTGGGTGATCAGCACGGTGGTGCGGCCCGCGGTGGCGGCCAGCAGGTCGGCGGTGAGGGCGTCGGCGGTGGGCAGGTCGAGGTGCTCGGCGGGCTCGTCCAGGACCAGCACGGGGAAGTCGGCGAGCAGCGCCCGGGCGAGCGCGAGGCGCTGGCGCTGGCCGCCGGAGAGGCGGGCGCCGTGCTCGCCGACCATGGTGTCCAGGCCGTCCGGCAGGCCCTCGGTCCAGTCCAGCAGCCGGGCGGCGGCGAGGGCGGCGCGCAGCTCGTCCTCGTCCGCGTCGGGGCGGGCGAGCCGCAGGTTCTCGCGCAGCGAGCTGTCGAAGACGTGGGCGTCCTGGGCGCAGAGGCCGATCACCCGGCGGACGTCCTCGCCCGCGAGCGCGCGGCTGTCCACAGCCTGTGGACGACCGGCGGCGAAGGTGACGGACCCGGCGCCGGGCTCCAGGAAGCGCAGCAGCGCCTGGGCGAGGGTGGTCTTGCCGGAGCCGGAGGGGCCGACCACGGCGATCCGGCGGCCGGGCGCGAGATCGAGGTCGACGCCGGTGAGCGCGTCCACGGCCTGCCCGGGGTGCCGTACGGTCAGCCCGCGCACCGCGACGGGCAGCGGCCGCTCGGGCAGTGCGGCCGGTGACCAGGACCCGGGGGGGGAACAACAAGCGCGCGCCAGCCGCGGGGGGGTGTTGGGGGTGGGGGGGGTGTT